>PUNI01000396.1 GCA_003551745.1 Paracoccaceae bacterium
ACGCTTGGCGCTCTCAGAGACGGATCGCGCGGCCTCGGTCTTGACCAGGGCCGGATCGCAGCAGACCTGCCGCAGCTTCAAGAGCGCATCCAGCACGGTGATCCGCGCCGCGGCCAGCCCCCTTGTGCTGATGGCTTCGCGCACGCGGGCATCCATCGCGCTGCGCACCGTCTCATAGAGCGCCTGCTGCGGTTTCGGCAGGTCCACCCGCTCCAGGATTTCGGTCCTGGGCGGAAGTTCGGCGGCGACCGCTTCCTTGGTCCGGCGCAGCAGGAACGGACGCAGCCGCCGGTTCAGCCGCGCCTGCGCGCTCGCATCGCCATGCTTTTCGATGGGGGTGCGAAACAGCGTCTGGAAGCGCTTGCGGTCGCCCAACAGGCCCGGATTGATCCAGTCAATCAGCGTCCAGAGATCCTGAAGCGAGTTCTCCAGCGGCGTGCCGGTCAACGCCAGCCGCCCCCTGGCCGGGATCTCGCGCAGGGTCTTCGCCATCTGCGAGGCCGGGTTCTTGAGCGTCTGCGCCTCGTCGAGAATGATCAGCGGCCAGTCCTGCGCCGCCAGCCAGTCGCGGTCACGCGCCAGCAGCGGATAGGTGGTCACAACAAGATCGGCGTGGCGCGCCGCGTCGCGCCGTGCCGCGCGGTCGGGGCCGTGCAGCACCACACGGCGCAGCTCGGGTGCGAACTGCGCGGCCTGCGTCTGCCAGCTGTGCAGCAGGCTCGTGGGCACGATCAGCAGCGCCGGACCGGGTGCCCCGGCCGCGCGCCGCGCCTGCAGGAGCGCAAGCGTCTGCACCGTCTTGCCCAACCCCATATCGTCGGCAAGCACGCCGCCGAACCCGGCCTCCAGCAGGCTGCCCATCCAGGCGGCGCCGTAAGCCTGATAGTCACGCAGCTGCGCGGTCAATCCCGCAGGCGGCGTGAAGCTGTCAGCCTCTGCCAATGCCTGAAGGCTGCGCGCCAGCGGCAGGATCCCGGCCTCGTCGGCAAAGCGGATATCACTGCCGGCCAGCGCCTCTTCGGCCAGCCGGGCCACGCGGGCATCCGAGGGATGCAATGCGCCCAGCTCCGCATGATGAGTCAGGAACAGGTGCAAAAGCGACGCCAGCGGACTGAGGTCGAGCGCCACATAGCCCCGCTTGCCACGGTCCAGATAGACGGGCCGGTCGGCCAGATACTGGGTCAGGGCCTCGACATCCGGTACCTCGTCCCAGTCCCCGCGGATCTGTTCGAGAAACGCCGCGACCAGCGGCGCCACATCCACCGGCTTACCGCCGATCTCGGCCTGAAACCCCAGCGAGAACCAATCGTTGCCTTGAAACGCCTCGCCAGCCTCGGAGTGCGTCGCGACCGTCAGCGAGGCGGCCTCGTCGCTCAGGCGATAGGGCCATTGCGACGTCTCGATCACCTCCCACCCCGCGCGGCGCAACGCGGGCACCGCGCGAAATGCGAAATCCAGCGCCTCCGACATCGCCGAGATGCGCAGCGTGCAATTGTTCATCTCACCATCGGCGAAGACGAAATCGCAGGCTTGCATGCGTTCGCCCGGCCAGTGGCTCTCCAGCTCATCCAGCGGCAGCGCGCCCGCCTCCATCAGACGCGTGACGCAGGCCGCCTCCCACTGGTGATCGCGTGTGAGCGTCACGATCTCTCCGTCACACACCATGCGCGGATCGGTGTCGCCGTCCCATACTTCCTGCCCGTCGTAGACGAACCGCAATGTGAGGGTGGGCAGCTTCATCTGACGGCCAAAATAGCGCGGCCCATCATGCGCTGTCTCGGCCCCGAGGGTCAGCCGGGCGAACCGGTGCCGGGCCGCCCGCCGCGTCTGGCGGACAACGTGCGGGCGCGGGAGTTCCAGCCCGGCGAGCGTCTCGGGCAGCGCCGAACCAAGCGCTTCGGCCTCGTGCGGTGCGACCTCGGGAGCGGTGTCGACGAGCCGGAGCATCTCCGGGTCCAATGCACGCTCGAGCGCGCCGATCCGCCCCGCCTCGGGGTCGATCCACAGCGTCGCGCCATCCATGCCGCGCAGCACCAGCGCGGCGCCGTAGGCATCCTCAAACCCGAGCCGCTGTCTGCCATCCGCCTCCATCCGCCAGCCGAGCCGGGCTTCGGGCCGGGCTTCGGACCAGGTCAGATGCGCATCAGGCGCGGTGTCATGCAGGAACCGGCCCGTGTCACAGAGACGGCGGATCAGCGCGAGGGCATCCTCGCCCTTGGGGCGTAGAAGGTCAGGCAGGCCATAGCTGTAGCTCGCATCCCAAAGCCGCGCCTGCGCCAGCGCCGAGAGCAGTTCCAGATCCACCGGCCGGATGAACCTGGCCGGGGCGGTGCTGCGCAGGACGTGCACCGCATCATAGCGCCGAATTGCCTTGTTCAGCGCGGTGCCCGCAGTATTGATCCGGCCCTTATAGATGTCCACGCTCACATGCGGGCCGTACGGCCCCAGCACAAAGAGCAAGCGATCCTTTACAGTGTCCGGGTAGTCCTCGGGCCGCTGCTCCGGTGGCGGCGTGCTGGCAGTGCTCTCCTTGACCCGGCTCAGCCAGCCCTGAACCGGCGCGGCGAGGCCCGCGCCTCCTTCCTGCCGCTCGGCCCATTTCAGCAAGACCGCGCTGCCACATGCTTGCAGTTATGGCCAACGGGGCAGGAGCAGATGCCGCCGATCAGGTCCCGGCCGAGGGTGATCTGCTGTCGATAGGTCTTGCCGCGCCCGTTCGATACGCGCCCCCTGAGCGTGCCGTCCTCCAGGGGCTCGAGATCAACAACGAGACCGCGGTTCGCGTAATCCCGCCCACGCTGCAGCGTGGGCGTGGCGAAATGCTCGCTCAACCGAATATACATGGGCCCCCGAAGCAGGTGTTTGTGCCGACTCGGCGCGGGGCTGTCTCAACGCTAGCGGTGAGGTTCCCGCCGCCTCGCACCGCACGAAGTCCTGCCCGATCCGCCATCGGCGTCAAGTGGCATCAGCATGATGAACTGCGAAAGCGGCGAGTGGGGAATGCCGCTAAAGCTCTGCTGAACGACAGTTTGGGGCGGACCACAATGTGGAGAGCGCTCATCGTGACGGGCTCAGCCGCGCTGGCGGACATCAGGTCCGAGCGCCCGCTTTGCACCGCCGCGCTGCGCGGCGGGTAGCCGGATGAGAGTGGCCATCGCGTCGGCGAGTTTATTGGAGACACCTTCACCCTCGATCTGCTGCGCCAGAAACCAGTCAACCAGGCATTCCTTTTTGCCCTGGTTTGCCGCAGAAATCCCGAAACGCGCGATCGCCGCTTGCATGAGCTCAAGATAGGGCGTGGTGTACGCATGCTGCGCCGCGCCCTGCATGGCTTGCGTGGGTTCGGGAGCGTAATCCGGCCAGATCGCCTTCACCATGAAGCGCGGCATGCGAATGTCGATGAACTCCCAATCCCCTGCTGTCAGCGCGCCCATGCGGCACTTGCCCTCACGCCATTGCTCGGGACGAATGTTGCTGTGGTAGCCGGAGTGAAGCCCGAAACCGCTGAAGTCGCCGTGCGGCCAACCGGTGCGCTCTTGTGTGTAGCGGCCCTGTGCATGCAGGTCGCCGTCGCGCAAGGCGACGAGCAATTCGTTCCCAGCCTCGGCTTTCCAGGCGATCGTCGGATCCTGCGGCGGGCTCCAGTGCTCGTGCGCAGGCCCGGGCTTCGGCGGAAGTTTCGCGGCCTCGGTTGCACGACGCGCGACCGTCACGTTCTGCACATGGGCCAACGCCTCTGCGTAACTCCATTGCGTGCGGTCGAGCGTCTTCAACGACATCGGCGGCCTCGTGACTCGTGTTGGTGGAGGCGAAACATATAGCGAACATAATTGCTGCTCAAGCCTTCCCGAGATTGCAGGGTGGAACCGTTCCGCCCTCTACAGGCTGGCATGGGGTGACCCGTTCCGAGGTCGCGCGCCGCGGCGTAATCCTGCACCTTCTGATCATGATGTTCGATCCCGGTCCCATACGGCGCCCCAACGCCCTGCCGCCCGACCACCTGACACCCACCGAGCGCCGCGCCGAGCTGTGCGGCCTGCTGGCGCTCGGGTTGGTGCGGTTGCGTCAGCGCGAGCGCGGCGAACATTCCGGCGGCGCCGGAGAAGTTCGCCTACACTCTCCGCCCGACCAATGCCGTCATGCAAACCCGACTCACCGGAGAAACGCATGACGACGCACGATCCCATCCCCGCCCGGCTGGCCGCGCTGAAGACCGCAACGACGCTGGAGCTGAAGGCGCAGTGGCGCGACCTGTTCGACAGCGAGCCCCCGCCATTCAACCGGCGCTACCTGGAGAGCCGTCTGGCCTATCGCATCCAGGAACTCGCCTATGGCGGGCTCAAACCCGAGACCGTCCGCCGGCTCGAGCGCCTGGGCGAGGAACTCGACGGCGGTGATCGCAAGAAAAGCCGCATCCGCGCCGATCTGAAACCCATCACCGGCACGCGACTGATTCGCGAATGGCAGGGCGTCGAGCATGTGGTCACCGTCACCAGCGACGGGTTCGACTGGCAGGGCCGGCCCTACAGGTCGCTCTCGGCGATCGCGCGCGCCATTACCGGCACGCGCTGGAACGGGCTGGTGTTCTTCGGCCTCAAGAACCGGAGGGGCGCATGACGCAGTCGCCAGAGAAAACGAAACCTGTCCGCAAGCTGCGCTGCGCGGTCTACACCCGCAAATCCTCCGAGGAAGGGCTGGAGCAGGAGTTCAACTCGCTGCACGCCCAGCGCGAGGCTTGCGACTCCTACATCGCGAGCCAGCGCTCCGAGGGCTGGGTGCTGGTGCGCGATCAGTATGACGATGGCGGCCTTTCCGGCGGCACGCTCGACCGGCCGGCCTTGCAGCGGCTGATGGAGGACATCGAGGACGGGCTCGTGGACGTGGTGGTGGTCTACAAGATCGACCGCCTGTCGCGCTCGCTGGCCGACTTTGCCAAGCTGGTTGAGGTGTTCGACCGCAACGGCGTGACCTTCGTCTCGGTGACGCAGGCTTTCAACACAACCACGTCGATGGGGCGGCTGACGCTGAACATCCTGCTATCGTTCGCGCAGTTCGAGCGCGAGGTCACAGCCGAGCGCATCCGCGACAAGATCGCCGCCAGCCGCAGGAAGGGCATGTGGATGGGCGGTGTGCCGCCCTATGGCTACCGCGTCGAAAACCGCAAGCTGGTCCCGGACGAGGAGCGGGCCGAAGATGCGCGCTGGATATTTGCGCGGTTTCTCGAGATCGGGTCGGGCACCGAGCTGGCGCGCGAGGTTGGCAAGCGCGGCATCCGCACGCCGCGCGGCAACCGGATAGACAAGAAGTATCTCTACCGGATGCTCAACAACCGCGCCTATATCGGCGAGGCGGTCCACAAGGGCGAAAGTTATCCCGGCGAGCACGACGCGATCATCGACCGGGAGACATGGGACCGCGTCCATGCGATCCTGCAGGAAAGCCCGCGCAAGCGCGCCGCGCGCACACGCGCCGACACGCCCGCGTTGCTGAAGGGGCTGCTCTTCGGTCCCGACGGTGCCGCGTTTTCGCCCACACATACCCGAAAGGGCGGCAGGCTGTACCGCTACTATGTCAGCCAGACGGTGTTGAAGCACGGCGCCGGGTCATGCCCCGTGGGCCGCGTGCCGGCGGGTGAGATCGAGGCGGCTGTCATCGACCAGCTTCGCGCCGTGTTCCGCCAGCCGGAGATCGTCGCGGGCACGTGGAAGGCGGCGCGCGCCGACACCGACATCACCGAAGCCGATGCCCGCAGCGCCCTGCAGCAGCTCGACCCGCTGTGGGACGAGCTCTTCCCTGCCGAGCAGGCGCGCTTCGTGGCGCTGCTGATCGAGCGCGTGGATATCGGCACTGACGGGCTCAACGTCCGGCTGCGCATGGACGGCCTCAGTGGGCTTGCGCGCGAAATGCTGGCCGGCGGGATCGGAGAAGCTGCGTGACTCGCGCGACGCCGATTCCCGAGACGGTGACGCTCCACGTCCCGTTCCGCGTGGTGACGCGGGGCGGGCGAAAAGAAATGCAGATACCAGAGTGCGTGGCGCAGCCGCGCCGGGCAGACGGTGCGCTGGTCAAGGCGCTGGCCCGCGCCTTCCGCTGGAAGAGGATGCTGGAGTCGGGTGAGTTCGCCACCATCGCCGAACTGGCAGAACAAGAGGGCATCGCCCCGTCCTACATGACCCGCGTCCTGCGGCTGACACTGCTCGCGCCCGACATCGTCGAGGCGATCCTGGACGGGAAGCAGGGTCCGGAGGTGACGTTGACGCGGGTGTTGGAGCCGTTTCCGGGCATCTGGTCGGACCAGCGCGCTTACCTCCTGTAATTATTGGGATCCGGCTTGTGTCAACGCGGCTGGCTCTCGTACATTGGCACTAGGAACGGTGGCGGCAGTCGATAGCAATTCTGCATTGCCGACCGCCAGGCTCAGGACGGGGGCATGTTGGATAGAAGTACGATGTGTTGCTCGTGGGCGGGGTGCTCTTCATGGCCATCGACAAGGCCAAGGCGACGCCGCACATAGAAGGTGACAGCCTCGCGAACCTTCAGATCGAGCTTGCCGTTCACCATACCGTAATCCCGCATCACGACCTGTTTCTGGTGCTTGGAGAGACCCGGATGCGGTACGATGCGCAGAACGCGCCATGACTGCCAGGCGGCATCCGCTTCGGCCGTGACATCGGCCTCGCCGCAGAGCGCGGGTTCCGACAAACGGGACAGCAGAAAATCCTTGAAGCATCCGTCGCCGGCGTCATGGGCACGCGCGTGCCAGCGGAACCCGTCGAAGACGAGCGCGTGCGGCAACAGGCGGCGGCGCGTGACCTCGGGGCGCTGGAACGACACATAGGTTGCTTCCATCACCTTGCGGTCGCGGATCGCCCAGATCACTGGCCGCAGAACCTGCGGGTCCACCGAACGTGCCAATGCCGCAACCATCTCGACCGCCGGTGGATCGGCCAGAATTCCCGCGGTGCGGTCTATGATCCCCTCCGCCATCAGGCGAAGTTCGGCAAGAAGCCCCGCCGCACCGGTCGGCGCGCTAGCCAGGGCATCGGTCGGAACATAGGCCCGGCGCGATATGTCGTATGCGATGCACGAGCCCATCGTGTCCCGCAGCCGCGCGATGTCGGCGGTCGCCTGGGCCGGTGACAGGCCGAAGCGCGCGATCAGATCCTCGCGTTGGAGCGATCCCTCCCAGAACAACCGATCGACGGCAAAGGCGAGCCGCTGCGCAACGCTCCACTTCGTTTTTTGCCCGTGCGCCACGCCTCCGCCCTGCCTGCCGTTGTTCGCACCATTCTAGGTTGACAGAATCACATCATGCGATCTTTCATCAATATCACATTTTCTATTAGGTCAAACTTGGAGGAGGGCGGCATGCGGCTGGAAGAATTGAAAAAGGCAGTCCAGAACGATGCGGCCCTGCGTCGGCGACAGCGGCTCCAGCCGGCGGGCGGACCGGGCGACAAGCTGTTTCCGCCCACCTATCCGGGCGACACCGGCCCGACCCATGTATTCGAGCGCCGCCGCATAGACGGCGAGGATCGGGTCTGCGTGCTGATCGACAGCGTGCAGTCCCAGGCGAACCGGCTCGAGGAGGCGCTCCTGACCGCGGCCGAAGCCGATCGCATCCGCCTGCCGCGGCTGGTGGTGGATTTTCCCGGAGCGGGGCTGAACTCGGTCGGGCGGATCAGCGTGCTCGAGGCGCCGCACCGCATCTTCGACGCCATCCTGCGCGACAGCGAGCTGAGCGGGAAACCCTTCCGCGACAGCGATCTCGGCCAAGCGCTGCGGCAGGCCACGCCGGCGGATGCGACCGCGATCCTTCAGGCCGCACCGACCGCGCTGCTGTTCGGGGCGTGGAACTCGACCGGCGAGGGCGGTGGCCTCGGCGCCAAGTTCGCCCGCGCCATCGTTTCGGAAGTGATCGGGGTGGATGTGCCGGTCGAGGAAACGGCGGACCGGCGCACGGGCGAGGTGACGTTGCAGACGGCCGGGCGCCGCACCGGCAGCCGGATCGACCCGCTCGGCATTCCGCGTTCCATCGAAATCTACAAGAAAGAGGGCGATTGGGGTTTCGACGACAAGAAACTCGACAAGGGCGCAAAAAAGGTGCGCCCCTCGGAGGTCAATCACGGGAATATCACGCCAAGCGTCGACCAACTGGGCGTCACCTGTGACCATGCGCTGCAAACTCAGGTGCTGACCTTCGCAGGGCTCAGGCGGCTGCGCTTCGGCACGGACGAGGCGAAGAACCTTGCGGCGCGCACCTGGCTGGCCGCCCTGGGCATCGTCGCCATGATCGAGGGCAACCGGCAGGGCATGGCGCTGCGCTCGCGCTGCGACCTCGTCTGCGAGAACGGGCTTGGGCCGCTGGAACTGGTCGCCTTCGACGGCACCACGCGCGAGGTCGAGATCGATGCCGACGCGGCGGTGCGTCTGCACGAGGAGGCGTTCGAGGTTGCGCGGAAGGCCGGCTTTACCCTCGCTCCCGAGCCCGTGACCTTGAAACCGCAAGACAAGCTCGTCGAGCTGGTGCGGCAGTCGCGAGAGAAGGCATTGGCCGACGAAGCCGGCGAGGCGGACGGGAACTGACCCATGCTCTGCCTCGACATCGCCTGGCTGACGGGCACGGCCTTCCTGGCCCGCGACCCCTCCGACCTCGCGCCCGACTGGCCGCCCCAGCCCGACCGCATCTTTTCGGCCTTAGTGGCAAGCTGGGGTTCAGGGGGCGAGGACCGGATCGAGCGCGAGGCGCTCGAATGGCTCGAAGCGCAGAAACCGCCGCGCCTGCATCTGCCCGAACCGGCCCATCCGCGCCAGACGGTCAAGGTCTATGTGCCGCCCAATGACGCGAAGGGCAGCACGGTCCTGCCGACACTGCGGAAGCGGCAGGAACGGACCTTTCCCTGCGTCGCGCTCGACGCAGGGTCAGAAATGCACCTTTCCGTTATCTGGGAGGCGACTCCGTCCGAAAAGCACCGCGCCGCGCTCGAAAAGATTGCCAGGCGCACGAGCCATGTCGGCCATTCCGCGAGCCTGGTGCGGGTGATGTTCCGCGAGATCGACGCGACGCCGGGAGGCCTTCAACCGGCCCGGCGGGCGCCATATCGTGGGCGGTTGCGGCAGCTCGAAGACCTGCACCGCCGCCACATGACGGGCGACACCAACGCCCGGCCGCGCCCGGCGACGCGCCGCCGAACGCCACCTGGCGCTTCGAGCACACCACGCCAATTCGCCACCGACCCTGCGCAATGGGTCGTCCTCGAACATGCCGGAGGAGACCGACCAGACTTGCGCGCGGCGGCGCCGTTGGGAGAGGCGATGCGTCAGGCGCTGATGGAAGCCTGGACGCGCGCCCATGGGGAGACGGCGCCCGCCTGGATATCGGGTCACGAGGCCGACGGGAGCCCTGCACGCGACCCGCATCTTGCCGCCGTGCCGATGGCGAATGCTGGCTGGAAACATTCCGACGGTCGGCTCATGGGGTTTGCGCTGGTGCCGCCTTCCTCTGAAATCTCTGCCTGGGCGGCGTCCGGCCCCGAGGCATTCGCGCGGCGACAGGCATTCAGCCAAGCGCTGGCGCGGCTTGGCGAGACCGATGGCGAGGGCCGCCCGATCCTAACTCTAGCGCCGCAGGGCGGCGGATCATGGCGATGGCGTCTGGCGCCCGCCACCTCGGGGCTGCGCTCGCTCGATCCGGTGCGATATGTGCGCACCTCGCGCCTTTGGGCCAGCGTTACGCCGGTGCTGCTCGACCGGCATGTCAAGACCGCCGGGCCGCCCGAACGCAGCGCCGAGGCCGAGGACATGATCCGTGCCGCCTGCGCCCGGACCGGTCTGCCCGAGCCGGTGGCGATGTCGCTAACCAAGCACGCTGCCATTGCCGGCGTGCCCTCCGCCCGGCCCGCCGGCGGCAACCCGCGATGGACGGGCTGGGCGCGGCGGAAGAGCTTCGGTGCGCGGGCCTTCGTGCATGTGCGCCTGGCATTCGACGAAACCGTTACCGGGCCGCTTCTGCTGGGCGCGGGACGCTTTCACGGTCTGGGGCTGTTTCTACCGATGCGGGAGGGCCGGCGATGACGGGCCTCCCGCCTCTCGCGGCCGGGGATTTTGCCGAAGTCTTCGCTGCCATCCACGGCCATTCGCCCCATGCATGGCAAAAGCGGTTCTTGGAAACCGCGGCGGAGTCTGGCCACTGGCCCAAGGGCGTCGCCGCCCCCACCGGTGCGGGCAAGACCGCCGTGCTCGACGTGGCGCTGTTCCATCTGGCTTGTGACGCCGGGGCGAAACCACGCAGGGCGCCCATGCGCATCGTTCTTGCAGTGGACCGAAGGGTTATCGTCGATCAGGCTTTCCAGCGCGCACGCCTGATCCGTGACGCGCTGGAGTCTGCCCAGGGAGCAACAGCGCTTGCGCGCATGGCGGAGCGACTGCGCGCGCTTTCCGGTGACAAGCCGTTGCATGTCGCCGAGCTGCGCGGGGGCATGCCGCTCGAGCGCAATTGGGCGCGCCGCCCCGACCAGCCGACCATCCTGTGCACGACGGTCGATCAGCTCGGCTCGCGGCTCCTGTTCCGCGGCTATGGCGTGAGCGACAGCATGGCACCGGTGCATGCCGGGCTCTTGGGCTGCGACGCGCTCCTCATCCTCGACGAGGCGCATCTGTCCCGAGCTTTCGAGGAGACACTGGCCGCCATCGCCCGCACGCGCACGCCCGACCGCTCTTTCGGTTTGCCGTGGGACTGGTGCGCGCTGACCGCGACTCCGCGCGACGCTTCGGGCACGCTCTTCACGCTCAACGGGGACGAGCGCGCCAAAGGCCCGATCGCGCGCCGGCTGGCTGCGGGCAAACGCATTGCACTGCGCCAGGTGAATGAGGCCGGGGATGCAAAGAGCTTCGCCAACGAAGCACGCGCGTTGCGCAAGCATCTCAGTGAACGGGGCGAGGTGGTGCCGGTCATCGCCGTAGTGGTCAACCGCGTTCCGTTGGCGCGGCAAGTTTTCGATGATCTGCGCCAGGATTGGGATGCGGAGGCCCTCCTGCTCACCGGTCGCGTGCGCCCGGCAGAGAGGGACGCGCTGATCAGTGCATGGCGCGCGCGGCTGGAGGGACAGGAGCAGGGCGAGCAGCCCGTATACGTCGTGGCCACCCAGTGCATTGAGGCCGGAGCGGATTTCGACTTCGATGCCATGGTCAGTCAGATCGCACCGCTCGACGCGCTGCGCCAGCGCTTCGGGCGTCTGGCACGAAGCGGCAACCGGGGCGACGCACCCGCACCGGGCATCATCCTCGCCGCTAAGGGGGAGATCGGTAATAGGGCAACCGATCCGATCTATGGCCGCGCCCCGGCCGAGACCTGGGACTGGCTCAAGCACATTGCGCAAAAGGAGGGCAAGGAAGAGGTCTTGGATTTCGGGCCGGATGCGCTCGACGCGCTGATTGCCGGCGATCCGCCTGATGAGGCTTGCATAACTCCTGCGCCTTCGGCACCGCCCTTGCGCGAGTCCGATCTTGACGCCTTGACCATGACGGCGCCGCGACCGTTTCCCGACCCGGACCCGGCCCCTTTCCTGCACGGAGATTTCCGCGACGAGGCCGAGGTCAGCCTGGTCTGGCGCGGCGATATCGGCGTGCTCCTGAGCCGGCTTGCAGAAGACCAACATGGCGCAATCGCTGGGCTTAAGGAGCTCCTTGCCCTTTCGCCGCCGCGTCCGGCCGAGGCGCTGCGCCTCCCGCTCTGGACGGTGCGGCGCTGGCTGCCGCTTGAGGGCGCGGCAGCGGACGACAGGCTGGCCGACATTCCGGCAGGCGCCGCGGACAAGAATGGTGCGGGCGCGCAACATGAGGTCGAAACAGTCCTGCGCTGGCGGGGGCGCGACGACCTCGCCCTTGTATCACCCGGGGAGCTGCGCGTCGGGGATGTCGTAATCCTGCCCGGGACGCGCGGCGGCTGCGACGACTTCGGCTGGGCGCCCGAGAGCGAGTCCCCGGTTATAGACATCGGCGGTCGCGCCGCCGCGCCCTATTCCGGCCAGAGGGCGGCCCTGCGGCTCCACCCGGCCGTCTGGCCGGATGAAGCGGAGCCCTGGGCCGAGATCGCCACGTTGCTCGAATCCGGAGCGACGGCGGTCGAGATCGCGCGCGCCACGGGCCTGCCGGAATGGTCCGAGGCGACGGGTCTCACCCTTGCCCAACCTTATGGCGATGACCCGACAGCGGGGGCGGTGCTTGTCGCGCCGAAGGGCCTCGTGGCGGTGGAAGGCCCGACCGCGGCGCCTTTGCCCGTGACCGAAGGCGATGAAGGTCTGTTCGCCCCCGCGCCGGTAAAGCTCGATGATCACGCCCGTGCCGTCGCCGGCTTCGCGCGCCGTCACGCCGAGGCGCTCGGCCTGCCAGATGATGTGGTGGAGACGCTCGCGGCGGCCGGCCGCTGGCACGACGCCGGCAAGGCCGATCCCCGCTTTCAGCTCTGGCTCACGTCGATCGAGGGGCGGCTCGACGACGGCCCGCCCATCGCCAAGACCACCGCTCGCGCAAGCCCGACCCGCCAGCGCGCCCTGCGCACGGCGGCATCGCTGCCCGTGCGCTGGCGCCACGAGGTGGCCTCGCTGCGCATCGCGGCCGCGCGGCTGGCGCACGACGCGACGGCGCCCGACCCGGACCTTCTTCTCTGGCTGATTGGCACCCATCACGGCCACGGGCGCCCGTTCTTTCCTCATGACGATGACTGGGACGCGCATGAGATGACCCTGCTTGGCACGACGCTCCACCCCGCGCCCGGCCCCGACAAGCTTGACTTCGACCGGGACGGTGCCGACTGGGCCGGGCTCATGGAAAGACTTCGGACGCGCTACGGCCTCTGGAACCTGGCCTTTCTCGAGGCCTGCCTGAGGCTTGCCGACCACCGCGCCTCGGCCGGGGAGACGCCGTGATGGCGCGCAAGAAGAAAGAGCCGTCGGCCGCGGCTTGGCAGCCCGACGACGTGGCTCCAGCGGGAGACCATCGCCTCGAGGGTCTCGAGCCTGACAACCTGCTCGCCGTCATGGCGCTTCTCGGCCTTCTGCGCGCGCTCGAGACCGCAAGGCCCGCCTGGCGCCCCCGCGCCTTCTGGGATGTCGAGACCCACCCCTGGCGCCCCATCCTGACGCTGGCCGAGCGGCAGACGCAGGCCGAAATCGCCAAGGTGGCGGCGGAGCGGGTTGGCCAACTTGCAAAGGATCACGCAGCGACGGGCAATCGGGACAATCTGAAGCTTTCGCTTGACGATTTCGACGCGCTGCAGGCGGTGGCGGATACGAAGGGGCGGCGCGTTCTCGATGCGCTCTGCTGCCGAGATGCGCCCCGCGATAACGAAACGCTCTGGCCGACGCCCTTTGCCTTCATGTTTGGCCAGGGCCATCAGCATTTCCTCAAGCGCTTCCGGGCAGTTCCCACCTCCGGCTCGGCGCACGACATTGCCGCCGCCCTCTTCGAGCCCTGGACACGCAATGACAGCACCGACGGCTTTCGCTGGGATCCGGCCGAGGATCGCCGCTACGCCCTGCGCGCGCTCAACCCCTCCACAGATAAAGCCACCACCCAGCACGGCGCAAACATGCTTGCCGCCATCTGCCTACCGCTACTTCCCGTGACGCCGATCAGGCGCCGTGGCGAGACGCGGGTGCTGACGCCAATGACCCGCTATGGCACGGGCGGGCAGATCGAGTTCACCTGGCCGCTCTGGAGACGCCCGGCACGCCTTTCGGCGATCCTCGCGCTTCTGCGCCATCCCGAGCTGGCCAAGGGTTCCCCCGACGCCGCGAACCTGCCTCAGACGGCCGCCCTCATGCGCGCGCGCCGCATCTCGATTGGCAAATATTTCAACGTCACACCCGCCGAGCCGCCATGACCGACCAGCCAGAACTGCCGCTGCCCGCGCCGCCCGCGACGGGCGAGACGCCGCTGGTGCCGGCGCGGATGGTCAACGAGTGGGTCTACTGCCCCCGGCTCGCCTATCTGATGTGGGTCGAGGGCGAGTGGGCCGAGACCGGCGACACCGCGGACGGGCGGCGCGCCCATGCCCGCGTCGACCGCCCCGCGGGAAAGCTCCCCGTCCCCGAGACGACCGGCATGACGGGGGACGACGACGCTCCACCCTTTGTAACACGCGCCGTCACGCTCTCCTCCGAACGCCTGGGCGCCATCGCCAAGATGGACGTCATCGAAGGCGCGGAGGGCCAGGTCACGCCCATCGACCACAAGCGCGGCAAGCGCCCGCATGTCGACAAGGGCGCCTACGAGCCCGAGCGCGTCCAGGTCGCCCTGCAGGCCATGATCCTAGAAGATGCCGGCTACCGGGTCGAGGAGGGCGCGCTCTGGTACGTCGAGAGCCGCGAGCGCGTCCGCGTCGTCCTCGACGCCGAGCTCCGCGACCGGACCGAGCGGGCGGTCTCCGAGCTGCGCCTCGCCGCCGGCGCGGGCCGCCGGCCTCCGCCGCTCGAGAACTCGCCCAAGTGTCCGCGCTGTGCGCTGGCCGGCATCTGCCTCCCCGACGAGGTCAACTTCTTCCGCAAGGGGCAAGCCCCGCGCATGCTCAACCCTGCGGATGACCCCGCCCTGCCGGTCCACGTCCAGGCTCCCGGCGCCCGCCTGCGCAAGTCGGGCGAGACGCTGACCATCGAGACCGACGACGGCACCACCAAGGCCCCGCTCGTCAAGGTCTCCGAACTCGCCCTCTACGGGCCGGTCTCGATCACCACCCCGGCGCTGCACGAGCTGATGCGCAGAGAGATCCCGGTGTCATGGCATTCCACCGGCGGCTGGCTGCTCGGCCACGTCGTCGGGACCGGTGCGACCAGCCCCCGCACGCGGGCGGCGCAGTATCGCGCCGCCGAGGAGGAGCGGGCCGCGCGCCGCATTGCCGCCGGCCTCGTCGCCGCCAAGATCCGCAACCAGCGCACGATGCTCCGGCGCAACTGGAAGCGCGCCGACGATCCAGAGCGTGCCACCGCCCTCGACCGCCTGAAGCACCTCGCCGAGGGCGCGCGCCAGACACCCGACACCGGCGTCCTGCTCGGGCTCGAGGGCGAGGCCGCCGCGCACTACTTCGGCCTCTTCGACGGCATGATCACGACAGAGAATGCATCCTTCCCGGCGTTTGCCTTCGATCGGCGCAACCGGCGGCCGCCGGCCGACCCGGTGAACGCCATGCTCTCCTTCGCCTATGCGCTGGCGACACGGCTCTTCACCGGCGCGCTCACCGCGGTGGGGCTCGATCCATACCAGGGCTTCTACCACGCCATTCGCCCCGGCCGCCCCGCCCTCAGCCTCGACATGATGGAGCCGTTTCGTCCCATCCTCTGCGACTCGACCGTGCTGATGGCCGTCAACAACGGCGAGCTGACGCCGGCCGACTTCGTCCACAATGGACCGTCCTGCGCAATGACGACGAAAGGCCGGAAGGCGCTGATCGCCGCCTGGGAGCGCCGGCTCGAGCAGGAGACCACCCACCCTGTCTTTGGCTATCGCGTGAACATGCGCCGGCTTGTCGCCGTTCAATGCCGTCTGCTCGCCCGCCATCTCGCCGGCGAGGTCGCCGAGATGCCCCACTACGTGCCGAGGTGAGCCCATGGCCGAGGAGCGCCTCTACGTCGTCGCCTACGACATCGCCCACAAGAAACGCTGGCGCCGGGTTTTCCGCCTTATGCAGGGCTACGGCGCATGGCTTCAGCTCTCGGTCTTCCAGTGCCGGCTGACGCCGCGCCGGCGCGCCGAACTCGTCGCCCGCCTCGATGCCGAGATCCACCACGACGAGGATCACGTCGTCATCCTCGATCTCGGCCCGGCGGAAAAGGTCGATCCCCGCGTGGAAAGCCTCGGCAAGAGCTATGCGGTGCCGGCGAGAAGCGCTATCGTGATATGACTGGTGCGGGCGAGCCGTCCGCCGCTCCCGCGCGAGCGCTCCGGCGCTCCAAGAATCGCGGGGACCGCTCGCAAGGGCATAACCCGCCGAGAAGGCTGCGCTCTTTGACATCGCGGATCGCCTTGGATGCTGACTGTGGCGACATCTTCAGCCATGCGGTCGAGACCCCTCGCACTCCGGTCCGTTTACATTGGTGCTGCAGGGGCTTATCACATGGGCTCTTTCCGGGGCCTCAGCGCCCCGGCCTCATTGAAGCTGTGAGTTACGCCCGGATGCGCCCGCGAAAGTGCGGTCTTTCCGGGGCCTCAGCGCCCCGGCCTCATTGAAGCGATAAGAACCGAACGCTCCGAGCCTTCCGCTTCGCACTTTCCGGGGCCTCAGCGCCCCGGCCTCATTGAAGCAACGAGGCCCGCATCGCCCGCACCGATACCAATCTGCTTTCCGGGGCCTCAGCGCCCCGGCCTCATTGAAGCATGCTCTGGAACGAGCCAAGAATGCCGAGGCCGAGCGCTTTCCGGGGCCTCAGCGCCCCGGCCTCATTGAAGCAGACCGGCGACGGCGCTACGTGGTCGCCCGATGGGGATCTTTCCGGGGCCTCAGCGCCCCGGCCTCATTGAAG
>PUNI01000494.1 GCA_003551745.1 Paracoccaceae bacterium
AGGCAGAAGCCGTTGTCCTTGCGACGCTCGAAACCGGTCACATGCCCGAGATTCACCAGCCAGCTGCGGTGGACCCGCAGGAAGGTCTCGCCGAGGGCGGTCTCGGCCTGCGAGATCGACCAGGGGCAGAGCGCCTCGCCGTCGCGGGTGCAGGCGACGGTGTAGTGGCCCTCGGCGCGCAGGGCGGTGACGGTCTCGGCGGGCAGCAGATGGGTCACGCCCTCGCGCTCCACCGGCACGCGGCGGCGGATCACTGCCGGGCGGGCGGGCGGCTCCAGCGTGGCCGGGGCCGGTATCGCCGCCGCGCCGGCCGGGGCCGGCGCGCGGTTGAGCACGCTCGCCCCGGTCAGCAGGAAGGCGCCCGAGAGCAGGAAGCCCACCAGCAGCACGATCAGCGCCACCTGCGGATTGCCGATCAGCGGCATCCCGGCGGCGGCGCGGGAGCCCTCGACGAAATCGGTCCAGTGCATCGCGCTGAAATGGACCACCACCACCGAGGCGCCGAACACCGCCGTGGCGGCCAGGATGCGCCCCGTGCTGCGCCGCGAATAGGCGATGGCCATGGCGGCCATGCCCATCCCCGCGGCCAGCAGCCCCGCCACCGCGAAGCCCAGCGGCGCATGCACCGGACGGCAGCCGTCGATGGCGTCTAGCCCGACATAGTGCATCACCACGATGCCGAAGCCCAGGATCAGCCCGGCCGCCGCGATGCGCGGCCGGGTGCGCGGGCCGAAATGCATCAGCACCAGGGCAACCCCGGCGAGCAGGATGGCGACCAGCGCCGAGGCGGTGGTGGCGAGCAGGTCGTAATAGACCGGGATCGGAAAGCGCATCGCCAGAGTGGCCACGAAATGCATGGCCCAGATGCCGCCGCCGAGCGCCACCGCCGCCATCGAGATGCGCAGGTGCCTTTGCCCCTCGGTCAGTTCCGAGAGCCCGCGCGTCAGGAAGAGCCCGGTGAAGGACGCCATCAGGGCCAGCGCCACCGACGCCGCGACCAGAAGCGGATCGTAGGAATAGACCAGCATGCGGGCCGGCTCCCCCCCAGAGCCCTCCGGCGCGCGGCCTCCCCGCCCGAACGCGCCTGCGGCAACAGTAGCAGGCGGCGCCGGCCTGTCAAACGCCGCGCGCGGTGTCGCAGTTCGTGCGCCCATGTCGCATTTCGTGAAATCGGCCGCGCCACCAGTGACTGCTCTGCGGCCGCGTGCCGCGGCGACGCCCTATCCTCTGCCAAACGCCAGTTCACGGCGTGCGGGGAGGAGCACGATGATACCACCATCTTTCGAGTATCACCGCCCGGAGGATCTGGGGGCGGCGCTGGCGCTGCTGACGGAACACGGGGATGCGGCGCGGGTCATCGCCGGCGGCCACAGCCTTGTGCCGATGATGAAACTGCGGATGGCCGAGATCGACCATCTGATCGATTTGCAGGGTGTGGTGGCGCTGCGGGGCGTGGAGACCGGCGAGCGGGTCCGCATCGGCGCGATGGTGACCCAGCAGGAGATCCTGACCGACCGAGCCCTCGCGGCTGCGGCGCCAATGCTCGCCGAGGCCGCGGCGCAGATCGCCGACCCGCAGGTGCGCGCCATGGGCACGCTGGGCGGCAATGTTGCCAATGGCGATCCCGGCAACGACATGCCGGCGGTGATGCTGTGCCTGGGCGCCGATTTCCATCTCTCCGGCCCCGGCGGCGAGCGCACCGTCGCCGCGCGGTCGTTCTACGAGGCGGCCTATGTCACGGCGCGGGAAGAGGACGAGATCCTCACCGCCGTCAGCTTCCCGCGCCCGGCGGGCGGGCATGCCTATGAGAAGCAGAAACGAAAGATCGGCGACTATGCCACGGCGGCGGCGGCGGTCCAGATCGCGTCCGATGGCGGGCGGGTGACTGCGGCGTCGGTGGCAATGACCAATCTCTCCGACGTTCCGGTCTGGAGCGAGGCGGCCGGCGCAGCGCTGGTGGGCAGCGGCTGCGAGGCTGCGGCGGTCGAGGCGGCGGTGGCCGCGATGCAGGCCGACATCGACCCGATGCCCGACAACCGCGGGCCGGTGGAGTTCAAGCGTCATGTGGCGGGCGTGATCCTGCGCCGTGCGATCGCGCGGGCATGGAGCCGCGCGCAGGGGGGAACGGCATGAGCAACAAGATGCATCTGAAGCTGACGGTCAACGGCCAGGTGGTCGAGACGCTGGCCGAGCCGCGGGAACTGCTGATCCATGTACTGCGCGAGCGGCTGGACATCACCGGCCCGCATATCGGTTGCGAGACCTCCCATTGCGGCGCCTGCACGGTGGACATGGACGGCAGGTCGGTGAAGGCCTGCACGGTCTTCGCCGCCCAGGCGCAGGGCGCCGAGATCACCACGGTGGAGGGGCTCGCCGGCCCCGACGGGATGCATGTGCTGCAGGAGATGTTCCGCGAGCACCACGGGCTGCAGTGCGGCTATTGCACGCCCGGCATGATCACCCGGGCCTGGCGGCTCCTGCAGGAGACGCCGCGGCCGACCGAGGAGGAGGTGCGCTTCGGCATGGCCGGCAATCTCTGCCGCTGCACCGGATACCAGAACATCGTCAAGGCGATCCTCGCCGCAGCGGACGCCATGGCCGCGCAGAAGGAGGCCGCGGAATGAACGACATGACGCCCAGCCGCGAAGAGCGCGCGGCCAACCTCAAGGGCCTTGGCTGCGCGCGCAAGCGCGTCGAGGATGCCCGGTTCACCCAAGGCAAGGGCAACTATGTCGACGACATCAAGCTGCCCGGCATGCTGTTCGGCGACTTCGTCCGCTCTCCCTACGCCCATGCAAGGGTGAAATCCATCGACGCGTCGGCCGCCCTGGCCCTGCCCGGCGTCATCGCCGTGCTGACGGCGAAGGATCTGGAGCCCCTCGGCCTGCACTGGATGCCCACGCTCGCGGGCGACCGGCAGATGGTGCTCGCTGACGGCAAGGTGCTGTTCCAGGGCCAGGAGGTCGCCTTCGTGGTGGCCGAGAACCGCTATGCCGCCGCCGACGCGGTGGAGCTGGTCGAGGTGGACTACGAGGAGCTTCCCGTCGTCACCGACCCGTTCAAGGCGCTGGAGGAGGGCGCGACCGTCCTGCGCGAGGACATCGCCGACAAGCTGGAGGGCGCCCACGGGCCCCGCCGCCACCCCAACCACATCTTCCGCTGGGAAGAGGGTGACGAGGCCGCCACCGAGGCGGTGCTGGCCGAGGCCGATGTCGTGGCCGAGGAGACCGTCTATTACCACCGCACCCATCCCTGTCCGCTGGAGACCTGCGGCTGCGTCGCCTCGATGGACAAGATCAACGGCAAGCTGACGCTCTACGGCACCTTCCAGGCGCCCCATGTGGTGCGCACCGTGGCGTCGCTGCTGTCGGGGATCGCCGAGCACAACATTCGCGTGGTCTCGCCCGACATCGGCGGGGGGTTCGGCAACAAGGTGGGGGTCTATCCCGGCTATGTCTGCTCCATCGTCGCCTCCATAGTCACGGGCAAGCCGGTCAAGTGGATCGAGGACCGGATGGACAACCTGATGGCCACCGCCTTCGCCCGCGACTACTGGATGAAGGGGCGCATCGCGGCCACGAGGGACGGCAAGATCACCGGCCTGTGGTGCCACACCACCGCCGACCACGGCGCCTTCGACGCCTGCGCCGACCCCACCAAGTTCCCGGCGGGCTTCTTCCACATCTGCACCGGCAGCTACGACATCCCAGTGGCCTGGGTCGGGGTCGACGGCGTCTACACCAACAAGGCGCCCGGTGGCGTGGCCTATCGCTGCTCGTTCCGCGTGACGGAGGCGGCCTATTTCATCGAGCGCATGATCGAAGTGCTCGCGATGAAGCTCGACATGGACGCCGCCGAATTGCGCCGGATCAACTTCATCAAAAAGGAGCAG
>PUNI01000314.1 GCA_003551745.1 Paracoccaceae bacterium
CCAGGCCAAACAATGGGTTATCCAAGACTAACAGTTAGTTAGGCTCCCAGGTCAGGCACTTAGCGGCCTACAAAGGTGCCCCGATTGTTCAGGGCTGGCGCGGCTTCCGAACGCCCGTTCGCGCTTCCTGCTTTGTCGGCACGCCGTATCTCTCGATGCACCAGAGGTCCACCGAAACGGTCTGGCGGCGTGTCCTGAGCCGGGCGGCGATGTCGGTTCGCGACATGCCTGTCTGGTGCAGCTCGGCCACCCTACGCTGCCGTCGGTAGCGCCGCTTGTTGGCGCGAGGACCGGGGGTGCCGGGGTCGCCCGACGGCAGGGTGATCCCGTAGCGGCGCGCGTATTGGTATATGAGCGTGCGGGACACGCCGAGGAAAGCCGCGATGTCACAGGGCGGCATCTGCCGTGCGGCCAAGTCCGCGATGCGCTCGGCGCGCGCCCTGTTGAAGCTGCGCTTGACTTGGGGCGTAAGGGAGGGGCGAAGCATCCGCCCCTCCTTGATTGCCAGTTCTTCCATCTGACGCTTATAGGCGTCCTCCGCAGGAACGAGCTGGGCCACGGCTACCCCTCCTGCATGAGTTGTTCCGTGGCCAAGTCCGCGACAGCTTCGACCAGCGTTTCGTAGCCGTGCCGCTCGCACTCTCTGGCCAAGCGTTCGACCATATCGCGGGATAGGTGGTGCAGCACGCTTTCGCCGCCGACCCGGACGCCCGCGCGCTTCGCGAACGCTTGCTTGGCCCTCATCGTCTGTGACCTGTCCTCGACGGGAAGGCCACGCGCTTTGCGCCACCGATGGACGATCCGCCAAGCTGTGCTCGGGGAGACGCCGACCTTGGCCGCAGCGTCCTTGATGGTCGAGCCTTGGTCGCGCACCAGCTCGATGACGGCCAAGTGCTGCGCGTCTGTGCTCCAGGTGTGCCGCTTATCCAGCATTGGTGTCCTCCCGCGCCCGCAGGCCGTCCGCGCGCATGAAGTCCTGCGCCCGCACGCGCCAGTTGTGGTCGTCGCGGAGGGCACCCGACACGATCTTGCGCAGCTCGAAGGCTTCCTCGCGCGCCCCGTCGCGCGCCTTCTCCAGCGCGTGCAGGTGCGGCTTCTGCTTGGCACGGGCCGACTGTTCGCGCGCGAGCTGCGCCCGGAGACTTTCGATTTCCGCGTCAGCTCTGGCCGCGATAGTCGCGGCGCGGTCGAACGCCTTGGTGTGCGCCATGCGGCCCGCCGCGTCGCCCGGCGGGGGGTAGCTGGCATCGGCAAGGTTCTTGATCTGATCGGCATAGGTCATTGGTTCGCCTCCTTCTCGCTGTGTTGCTGGTCGTGGTTGGCGCGACAACCTACGTTGTCCAAGGTGCCGCGTGCTTTCGCGACCGAAATGGCCGCTTCCGTGACGCCCAGGGCGCGAGCCGCGCCCTTCTGCGTCGCGTAGTGGACGCCTCGGATCGAGACGCCTTTCCCTTTGGGGCCGCGTTTCGTCATTGCGTGATCCTCTCCAAGTGTTTGCGCAGCGGGCCGCGTTGGCCGTCGTCCAAAGGCTGACCTGTCGGGAAGCCGCGTTTGCGGGCCGGAACCCTTCGGCGCAGCTCCAGAACCGCGCCGTCGAAACCGTCGTCTGTCGCGTGCTGCAACAACCAACAATGCCAGTTCTCAGGGTGTGAATAAGGTCCGGGTTCTCTCATAGGTCCACCGCATCGCTCAGGTGATCGGGCCTGTGGTGCCCGTAAACTGAAAGTATCGTCTGGAGGTTGTCCGCGACAACCCCGGCGACCTTCCACGGATCGACGCCCGCGCGCAGGCGCAGGGTGATGAAGGTATGCCGCAGCGCGTGCGGCGTGATATGCGGGTATCCTGCGTTGCGGGCGAAACGCCGAAAGTGATTGTCGAACGTCTTTTCGCAACCCGCCGCCACGACCGGGCCGCTCGCCTGCCGGTGCCGCTCCAACACCGGGCGTAACCTCTTGGCGATGGGCACCACCGCGCGGCGCTTGCGCGAGACGCGCTTGGCTGGGTTGCGGAAGTCGATCTGCCCCTTGGCCAAGTCCACGCGCGACCAGTCCAGGTCCAGCAGCGCGCCGCGTCGAGCGCCCGTGAACAGCAGGAGGAACACGGCCAGCTCGACCATGCCACCTTCGGCTTCGGCCTTGGCTAAGAAGTCCTCGGCGTGGGCCTCGTCCAACCAGATTTCGCGTCGGGTCACACCCCCGGACGGCAGCGGCACCGGGTGGACGTGATCTGCGACCGTGCGCCCTTTGCGCACCGCCCAATTCAGCACCGCTTGCGCCGTGGTCAACTCCCGGCGCACCGTCCCGACCGCCGCCCGCACCCCCCTGCGGCCCGCATATTTGCCTTCCATGCGCGCGGCGGCATAGCGGTCCCACACCTGCGGCGTTATCGTGTCCGTTGTGCGGTCCCCGACTGCCAACAACGGCGCGCGTAAGGCCATGCGCTGCGTTTTCTCCAGGTCGCGCGGCGCGGCGTGCTCGATGATGTATTCCTCGGCCAAATCGCGAAAGGTGCGAGCCTGAGCGGTCGGGTTCCGTGTCAGGAAACCCCCGAGCCAATCTTGAAAGACCCGCTCGGCCTCGGCGCGCTTGGCGCATCGGGTCGAGAAGCGGCGCGTGCGCCATTCCCCGGCCTGATCCTTCTCGGCCCACCGGATCGTCCAGCACTTGTTGCTGCGATCCGGCGGTGCGAGGCGCGGCGTGCTGCGCGCGTTGGCATCCGCCGGATCAGGGCCAAAGATTACCTGCGCCATCAGGTTTCCTCCGGCGCGGCCAGCCCGTGCTTGGCCAGAATGGCGATGATTTCCGCGCCGACATGGAAGGGCACGATGCGGTCGATCACCAACCGCGCCCTGTCCGAATGGCCGGGTGCAAGCGTGAGCGATACCGAATGCGGCTCCCACGCCATCGCCTTCTTGTGCTGCTCCGGGCACAGCTCGTCGGGTTCGACCTCAAGAGCCTCCGCGAGCACCGCAAGCGTTTTCGCTTCCGGCAGGGTGTCCCCCTTGAGAAAGACGCTGATACGGTCACGCCCCTTGGCCTCGCGGTAGCCCTTGGAGTTTGTCCGCTCACCCCACACGGCGCGGGCCAAGTCGGATTGCGACCATCCGCGCTGCGTCATATAGTGATGCAGCCGACGCGCGAAGTCCTGTTCGACGCTGATGTAGCTGTCGTCTGTGGACGGGGCCGGTTCCATCCGGCGAACGCTGTTTCCACTCATAATCACCCCCCCCCATTTAACGGTTCGTGTCTGTGCGGTAGCATATACTTTACTAACAGACAACACAAAAAAATACAAAAAAGCGACAAAACTCGGTTGACGGTGGTGTTGTCGGTGTTGTAGGTCAACAAAACCACCACGGAACGAGGGCGGCGTGCGGCTACAGAAGCGAATGAGACCAAGGCGTTATCCTTGGGGCGAGCTGGCGGTTGGCCAGACGTTTTTCGCGTCGGGCCGCACGCCGTCGCAACTGGCCTCGGCGCGGCGTCACGCTGAACGCCGCTTGGGCCGGGCGTTCCAGTGTTGGTCGGACGAGCGCGGGGGCCGAAGCGGCACCACCGTTCTGCGTCTGGAGTAACGACCACCACGCGAGAGGACAGATATGACGAATATGACGAAACCCAACTCTCCCGACGAACACCTTGCCGTCTTTCCGGTCGATAGCGGCCTGGGGGGCGCCTCTTTGGCCATCCTGACAGAATACGGCATCGGGACCGGAAACCCCTTCACGCTCCACGTCGGGCGCGTCGAGAACCTGAACGCGCTGCTCGAATATCTGGTGCCGGACGCAGACGACGCGCATCGGATCGAGACGCAGAACAAGATGGTCGAAAGCGGGGCCACAGTCGTCATGGCCACGACCGCCGGAGACCTCCTGCGGGCTTGCACGCACGA
>PUNI01000274.1 GCA_003551745.1 Paracoccaceae bacterium
GGGGCCCTGCGTGGTGCGCATCCAGACGTATTCGCCCTCCACGAACAGGTCCTGCCCCTCCACCAGTTCCACCCCCATGAGGTCGGCCAGGAAGCTGTGCTCGTAATAGGCCGAGTTCATCGGGCCCGGCGTCAGGATCGCGATGGTGGGCTCGCCCGTGCATTTCTGCGGGGCGACCGAGGCGAGTGTGCGCCGCAGCGCCTCGGAATAGCCGTCCACCGGTTCGATGCGATTCTCGCGGAAGAGGCCGGGAAAGAGCCGCATCATGATCTCGCGGTTCTCCAGCATGTAGGAGACACCCGAGGGGGTGCGGCAGTTGTCCTCCAGCACGAAGAAATCATCGGGGCCGGTGCGGACGATATCGATGCCGACGATGTGGGAATAGACGCCGCGGGGCGGCAGGAAGCCGGCGACCGCCGGCTCATAGGCCTCGTTGCGCCAGACCAGATGCGACGGGATCCGCCCTGCCCGCACGAACTCGCCGCGGTCGTAGACATCGGCGAGAAAGGCGTTGAGCGCGCGGGCGCGCTGCAGGATGCCGCGTTCGAGACGCCGCCATTCCGATTGCGTGAAGACGCGGGGGAACATGTCGAAGGGGATCAGCCGGTCAGGATCGCCGCCCTCGCCATAGACGGCGAAGGTGATGCCGATGCGGCGGAACAGCGCCTCGGCCTCGGCCTGCTTGAGGTGGCGCAGCTCGGCGGGCATCGCCTCCGTCCAGTCGCCGAGCCGGGCATAGGGGGGCCGCACCCGGCCATTCTCGTACATCTCGTTGAAGCTGTCGACCATCCCGCTCCGCCGGCTTGTTTTGCGGCAGGTTAACCGGACTGTCACAGCGAGGAAAAGAGGGGACCGCCCGCGACGGCGGCGCGGCGCCCCCCGCTGCTGCAAAGCTGGGCCGGAAACCGTGGCCGGAAAGCGGGTTCTGAAAGCCGGGCACAGAAAGCCGGGCGAGGCGCGGGCGCTCAGCTGCGCGGCAGCGCGCGCCAGTGCACACCGGCCGGTGGCAGCGTCACGCCGTCGACCTCCACGGTGTCTGGGCGGTAGTTGAAGACAAAGCGATGCGTGGCGGTATCGCGCGCGCCCACGCCTTCTGGCAGGGGGCGCGGCGCGAGGCCCTGCTCGGCGCAGGCGGCGGTCAGGATCTGCGCCAGCGCCGACGCGTCGGGCCAGCCGCCGAGATAGTCGAGCCCGCCGCTGCGCATCAGGGCCGCGCCGCCGTCGGCATCGCGGATCACCGTCTCGGCCGATCCTTCCAGCACCTCGCGCCAGTGCCGGAAGGCGCCGCCGCCTTCCAGCGGCACCGAGATGCCCGGCGGCAGGCTTTCCACCCGCGCCACCGTGCAGTGGAGACCCGGCAGCGCCGGCGGCAGCGGCACCGGGGTGGCGAACATGGCCGTCTTGGAATTGCTGCGGGGCCCGAGGATGACCCGCCCCCGGTGCCGGGCGATGGCTTCGAGAAGCGGCGCGGAGAGCGTCGCCACACCGGGCACCAGCACCAGCCGCCAGGGCGCGAGATCGCCGGTGTCGGGCGGGAGGATGTCGATGTTCAGCCCGAGCCGGCGCAGGGCACGGTAGACGGCGAAGCAGAGTCGGAAATAGTCGAAATCACGCCCTTGCGGCTGTGTCTGCCAGGCCCAGGCGCTGGCGTAATCGAAGACCAGCGCCACCTCGCCCGGCGCGCAGCCCGCCTCGGGCGCCTCGGTCAGCTCGCGCGCCACCTGCGCCGCCTCGGCGAGGCCGGGCGCCGGGGCGCTGTCGGGGCGCAGGAGGCCCGCGTGCATCGCCTCCTGCCCGAAGGGCGCCTGTCGCCAGCGGAAGAAGGCCACCACCTCGGCGCCGTGCGCGAAGGCCTCCCAGGCCCAGAGCCGCACCATGCCGGGCAGGGGCGCGGGGTTCCAGGGCGCCCAGTTCACCGGGCCGGGCTGCTGCTCCATCACCCACCAGCGGCCGCGGCCCACGGCGCGGTAGAGGTCGTGGTGAAAGGCCTGGAAATCCGGGTCGCCCTGGCGCAGGAAGCGGTGCCTGTGGGCCTCGCCTGCCTCCAGCCGGTCGGAGAGGAAGCCGAGCGGATAGCTGTCCCAGCTGGCGATATCGAGATCGGCGCCGACCGCGAAATGGTCGAAGTCGGTGATCCGGCCCATGTAGTTGTGCAGGATCGGCGCATCGGTATGCCGGCGCAGGATCTCGACCTGCAGGCGGTTGAAGCTCGCGACCTCGTCGGAGGCGAAGCGGCGGAAGTCCATCACATGGGCCGGGTTCGGTTCGGTGACGGTGAGGTGGGGCAGATCGATCTCGTCGAAGCCGCCCACCTCCATCGACCAGAAGACGTTGCCCCAAGCCCGGTTCAGCGCCTGCGGCGACTGATAGCGCTGTGCGAGCCAGTCGCGGAAGGCGGCGCGGGCGGCGGGCGAATGGCTGCGCGTGGTGTCATGGCAGCCGTATTCGTTGTCGGTCTGCCAGGCGGCGACATGCGGGTTGCGGCCGTAGCGTTCGGCGAGAATCGTGACGATGCGGGCGCAATCGGCGCGATAGCCGCGGTGGCTGAAGCAATAGTGCCGGCGCGAGCCGAAGCCGCGGGGCCGACCCTCGGCATCCAGCGCCAGCATGTCGGGGTGGCGGGTGAGCATCCAGCGCGGCGGCGTCGCGGTGGGGGTGCCCAGGACGACCTTGAGCCCGGCCGCCCCGAGCACCGCGATCGCCCGGTCGAGCCAGGCGAGGTCGAGCCGCCCCGGCTCCGGCTCCAGCCGCGACCAGGCGAATTCGCCGATCCGCACCCATGTGAGCCCCGCCTCGGCCATGCGGCGGGCGTCCTCGGACCAGAGCTCCTCGGGCCAGTGCTCGGGGTAGTAGCAGACGCCGAGCGTGCGTTTCACGGCAGGATCACCCTGTGTTCGGCCTGCCCGCGTCCGATGCCGGGGGCGCGGAAGGTCAGCCCGCTTTCCGGCGCTGCGGCCAGCTCCGACGCACCGAGCCCCTGCCGTGCAGAGGTGCAGTAGAGATCGGCAAGGTCCGGACCGCCGAAGGCCGGGCAGCTGGTGTGCGGGGCCGGAAAGGCCAGCGCGCGCAGGAAGCGGCCGTCGGGCCCATAGGCCGCCACCCGGGCCGAGCCCCATTCGGCCAGCCAGAGCACGCCCTCGGCATCCACCACGGCGCCGTCGGGGTTGCGACCCTCGGCCGCGAGGTCGAGGAACAGCTCGGGTTCGCCCGCGGGCCAGCCGTCGGCGTCGAGCGCAACTCGCATCACCTGGCGCGTGGCGGTGTCGGTGAAATGGGCGGTCTGGCCGTCGGGGCGGAAGCAGATCGCGTTGGGGATGGTCAGGCCGGGATAGAGACAGCGCAACACGCCGCGGTGCCAGCGCCAGATCGCGCCGGCACCGGGCTCGGCAGCCTTGCCCATCGTGCCGATCCAGAAGCCCCCCTGCGGGTCGGCGCGGCCGTCGTTGGAGCGGGTCTCGGGCCGGTCGGCCTCGAGGTCGGCGAGGCGGGCCTCGATGCGCCGGGCGCGCCAGTCGTAGAGGAAAAGCCCGGTTTCCGAGGCGATCAGCAGACGGTCGCGGTCCACCCGGCCGGCTGCGGAGACCATCTCGGGGAAGTCGTGGATCTCGGTGTCGTCCCCGGCCAGGCGCAACAGCCGCCGCCCGGTGATGTCGAACCAGAAGAGGCAGCCGGCGTCGGGCTGCCAGAGCGGTCCCTCTCCCAGATCGCAGGCGATGCCGGTGACAGCGGTCACAGCAGCGGTCATGGCGCGCTCGCGTCCCAGGCGGCGACCATCTCGGCGGCGCGGGCGGCGACCTCGGTGGCGGTCCGCCCCGGCGCATAGAGCGCGCCGCCCAGCCCGAAGCCCGCCGCGCCAGCCTGCCGCCAGCGGACGAAATCGCCCGGCCCCA
>PUNI01000598.1 GCA_003551745.1 Paracoccaceae bacterium
CGCGCTGTCGGGGCGCACCGTGTCTCCCAGCGTGTTCGACATGATGCTCGTCATTGGCCGGGAGGAAACCGTCGCGCGGCTGCAGGACGCCGCAGCCTGAGACCATCCCGCCGTGCCGGCAGGCACGCAGAGTCAACGCCCCGGTCCGCTCGTCCGGACGGGGCTGCCAGAAACCGGCAGCCCCGAATGCCTTGGGGGGCCAGCAGGAGAGGAACCGCAATGGCCGAAACCACCGCAAAGGCTACGCTGAGCATCCACGGCAAGACCGTCGAGCTTCCGGTGTACAGCCCCAAGGTCGGGCCCGACGGGGTCGATATTCGCAAGCTGTATGCCGAGGCCGGCGTCTTCACCTATGATCCCGGCTTCACCTCTACCGCCTCCTGCGAGAGCACGATCACCTACATCGACGGCGACGCGGGCGTGCTTCTCTACCGCGGCTATTCCATCGACGAGCTGGCAGAGAAATCGCATTTCCTCGAGGTCTGCTATCTGCTCCTCTATGGCGAACTGCCGAACGCCGAACAGCTCGAGGATTTCGAGCTGCGGGTGACCCGGCACACCATGCTGCACGAGCAGATGCAGGGATTCTTCCGCGGCTTCCGGCGCGATGCCCACCCGATGGCGGTCATGGTGGGTGTGGTCGGCGCGATGTCGGCCTTCTACCACGACTCCACCGACATCTCCGATCCCTGGCAGCGCGAGGTCGCGGCGATCCGCATGATCGCCAAGATGCCCACGATCGCCGCCTGGGCCTACAAGTATTCGATCGGCCAGCCCTTCGTCTATCCGCGCAACGACCTCGACTATCCGTCGAACTTCCTGCGCATGTGCTTCGCCGTGCCGGCCGAGGATTACGAGGTCAACCCGATCCTCGCCCGGGCGATGGACCGGATCATGACGCTGCACGCCGACCACGAGCAGAACGCCTCGACCTCCACGGTTCGGCTGGCGGGCTCCTCCGGCGCCAACCCCTTCGCCTGCATCTCTGCCGGCATCGCCTGCCTCTGGGGCCCGGCGCATGGCGGTGCCAACCAGGCCTGTCTGGAGATGCTGCGCGAGATCGGCACGGTCGACCGCATTCCCGAATTCATCAAGCGCGCCAAGGACAAGGACGATCCGTTCCGGCTGATGGGCTTCGGCCACCGCGTCTACAAGAATTTTGACCCGCGCGCTAAGGTGATGAAGGAAAGCGCCGACGAGGTCCTGGGCCTTCTGGGCGTCGAGGACAACGAGACGCTGCAGGTTGCCAAGGAACTGGAGCGCATCGCGCTGGAAGACGAGTACTTCGTCTCCAAGAAGCTCTATCCCAACGTCGATTTCTACTCGGGCATCATCCTCGAGGCGATGGGCTTTCCCACC
This sequence comes from Paracoccaceae bacterium, assembly GCA_003551745.1. Lineage (GTDB taxonomy): Bacteria > Pseudomonadota > Alphaproteobacteria > Rhodobacterales > Rhodobacteraceae > Rhodobaculum. The sequence continues at coordinate 1,360 of PUNI01000598.1, forward strand.
TCGATGTTCACGCCGATCTTCGCGCTCTCGCGCACGGTGGGCTGGATCTCGCAGTGGAAGGAGATGATCGCCGACCCCAACCAGAAGATCGGCCGTCCCCGCCAGCTCTACATTGGCGCTCCGCAGAGGCCTTACGTCGAGGTCGAGCACCGCTAAGGACAGGTCGGGCAGGCGCAGCGTCACGGCCGTCCCTGCCACGGCAGGCCGTGGCCTTGTCGGCTCTCGGGGCATGGGATAGGCAGTGCCGGTCTTCTCCGCCCGGGGCTTTCCATGCGTATCCTTGTCACCAACGACGACGGCATCAACGCGCCGGGCTTGGCGGTGCTGGAGGAGATCGCCGCCGAGATCGCAGGGCCGTCGGGCGAGATCTGGACTGTCGCACCAGCCTTCGAACAGTCGGGCGTGGCCCACAAGATCTCCTACACCCATCCCATGATGATCGCCCAGCTCGGCCCGCGGCGCTATGCCGCCGAGGGCTCGCCGGCCGATTGCGTCCTTGCCGGCCTCTATGACGTGCTTGAAGGCGCCCGGCCCGACCTCGTGCTGTCCGGCGTGAACCGCGGCAACAACGCGGCCGAGAACGTGCTTTATTCCGGGACCATCGGCGGGGCGATGGAAGCGGCGCTGCAGGGCCTGCCCGCCATCGCGCTCTCCCAGTTCTTCGGACCGGAGACACGCGGCCTGCCCGACCCCTTCGAGGCGGCGCGCGCCCATGGCGTGGCCACCGTCCGCGGTCTGCTCGATCATGGCAACTGGGAGGCCGGCGATTACCGCGTGTTCTACAACGTCAACTTCCCGCCCCATTCGGCGGAGCGTGTGAAGGGGATGCGCGTCGTCCGTCAGGGCTATCGCAAGGAGAGCTTCTTCGGCGTCGAGCCGCATATCTCGCCGTCCGGCCGGCGCTTCCTGTGGATCACTGGCGGCCCGCAACACCTTCCGACCGCGCCCGGCACCGATGTCGCGGCCAATCTCGACGGCTACATCTCGGTCACGCCGCTGCGCGCCGACCTGACGGCGCATGACGTGCTCGAGGATCTCGCGGCGAAGCTCGAGCGGTAGGCAGCCGGATGGATCATGCCGAGCGGAAGATGCGCTTTCTGTACGCGGTCCGCTCCCGGGGCGTCACCGATGCCCGCGTGCTCGCCGCCATCGAAGCCATCGACCGCGGCGCCTTTGTCCGCGGCGCCTTCGCCGAGCGCGCCTATGAGGACACACCCCTGCCCATCGCCTGCGGCCAGACCATCAGCCAGCCCTCGGTCGTGGGGCTGATGACGCAGGCGCTGGCGTTGACCGGGCGCGACAAGGTTCTCGAGATCGGCACCGGCTCGGGCTATCAGGCAGCCGTGCTGGCGAAGCTCTCGCGCCGGGTCTACACGGTGGAGCGGCACCGGCGGCTGGTTCTGGAAGCCCGCGCCGTCATGGCCGCGCTCGATCTGCCGAACATCACCGTGGTTCACGGCGACGGGTCGTTCGGACTGCCCGAACAGGCGCCCTTCGACAGCATCCTCGTCACAGCAGCCGCCGAGGATCCGCCCGGGCCGCTCTTGGCCCAGCTGCGCGTCGGCGGTATCATGGTGGTTCCGGTGGGGCAATCGGACGCCGTGCAGAGCCTGATCCGGGTGCGGCGTCACGAGGGCGGCTACGATTACGAAGAATTGCGCAGCGTCCGCTTCGTACCGCTGGTGGAAGGGGTCGGACCGGATTAGGCAGAACGCGGTGCCGCGGCGCCGCCGAACCAGAACGGGGCACGCATGCGACAGCCCCGCCGAGCGTGAGGAAGAGCCATGGATGCATCCGCGCACAGCTTCGGTCCCCGCCAGATCGCCACAGGCGCGACCGCCCGCATGCCGAATGGCCCGGGCACGAAAACCGCCAGCCGGCTGCTCCGCAGTCTGATGCTGGGCAGCGCGCTCGTCGCACTCGCAGCCTGTGGCGGCCAGCCGCTGGACTGGGACCTGCGCACGCCGGCGCACGGCACCACCGCCGAAGCGGCGCGCCAGGTCACCATCGAGCGCCCGCAGCCGGATGCGCGCGGCGTTATCTCCTATCCCGGTTATGACGTCGTCGTCGCCCAGCGCGGCGAGTCGGTTGGCGACATCGCCCGGCGGCTTCAGATCGATCCCTCCGAACTGGCCCGCCTCAACGCCCTGTCGCAGGACACCGCCCTGCGCGGCGGCGAGGTGCTGGCCCTGCCCGGCCGCTCCGGGGCTCCCGGCAGCGATGTCGGCACCATCGCCACCGCGGCGCTCGACCGTGTGGGCGAGACCCCGCGCCCGACGGCCGCCGCCAGCGGGCCCGAGCCCATCCGGCACACGGTCCTGCGCGGCGAGACCGCGTTCAGCATCGCGCGGCTCTACAACGTCACGCCACGGTCGCTTGCCGACTGGAACGGGCTCGGCGCCGATCTCGCCGTGCGCGAAGGGCAGGTCCTGCTGATCCCGGTCGCCGCCGCCGATCAGGATCAGCGCGTCGCCGCGGCCGAACCGCCCCGCCCCGGGGCCGGCAGCCCGACGCCGGCACCGCCCTC
>PUNI01000373.1 GCA_003551745.1 Paracoccaceae bacterium
CAGGCCTGCTCGCCCATCGCCTTGCGGGTGGCAGCGTCGAGGAAGGGCGAGGGCGCCTCCTCGATGACCTTCTGGTTGCGGCGCTGGATCGAGCATTCCCGCTCGCCCAGATGGAGCGTGTTCCCATGGGCGTCGGCGAGCACCTGGATCTCGATGTGGCGCGGTTGGGTGACGAATTTCTCTATGAAGATGCGGTCGTCGCCGAAACTGGAGGCCGCCTCGTTCTTCGACGACTGGAACCCCTCTCGCGCCTCGTCGTCGGTCCAGGCGATGCGCATGCCCTTGCCGCCGCCCCCCGCGCTGGCCTTTATCATCACCGGATAGCCGATCTCGCGGGCGATCCTCACCGCCTCCTCGGCATCCCCGATCAGCCCCATGTAGCCGGGCACGGTGGAGACCCCGGCCTCGGCGGCGAGCTTCTTCGAGGTGATCTTGTCGCCCATCGCCTCGATGGCGCCGCGCGGTGGGCCGATGAAGGCCACGCCTTCGGCCTCCAGCGCGGCCGCGAAGCGCGGGTTTTCCGACAGGAAGCCATAGCCCGGATGCACCGCCTCGGCGCCGGTCTGGCGGATCGCTTCGAGGATCCGGTCGATCACCAGATAGGACTGCGCCGCCGGCGCGGGGCCGATGGGCACCGCCTCGTCGGCCATCTCCACATGCAGCGCGTTGCGGTCGGCCTCCGAGAAGACCGCCACCGTGGCGATGCCCATGCGGCGGGCCGTCTTGATGACCCGGCAGGCGATCTCGCCCCGGTTCGCGATCAGGATCTTGGTGAACATGCAGGCTTCCCGAGGATGGACGCGAAGGTCTGGCCGCGATCCGCCCACAGGCGGACGTCCGCCCCCGCGGCCGCGGGGGCGGTGTCGATCAGGCCGGCCGTGACGCGGAGGTCAGCGGCAGAGATGCGGGTTGATCTGGCAGAAGGCGACGTTGCCGCCAGCGCCCACCACGCCGCCGACGACCGGGTCGCCGCCGGTGACGGCCGCCGCGCCGACGCCCGCCGCGCCGCCGAACAGTGCCTGCTCGCCCACGGTCTGGCCGCAGCCGGCGAGCAGCAGGGCCAACGCGGTTGCACCCGCGAGTGTTCTGATCTGCATTTTCGATTGCCTCCGATGGTTTCTTGCCTGCCAGCAACATGCCAGAGCCGACGCGCCAAGACAAAGCGAAAACACCGTGAGGCAATGCCCTGCGCGCTCTCCCGCGCGGCCGGCCGCCCGCGACCCCGACCGAAGGCCGGGACGAAAAAAAGGCGCCCGACCTCATCGAGGCCGGGCGTCAGGGTCGGGAAAGGGTAGTGTGGTCTGCAAACACGAGCGTGGGACGATGGGGGCCGCCCCCGCTCGAAATCAAAGTTGCACCAAACGCTTGCGCACGCCAACAGAAAATTAACCGTTTTCCCTCTGCTCACGCCCGCGTGCGCGATCCCCTGCCGATTCCCTCTTTGGTTGCGCGGAATCATGCCGACTTGCCATGCTGCGCGACGATTTCGGGGAAACTCGCGCGCGCTGCGTCGAGGTCGATGCGCAGCCGCGCGCCATAATCCTCGGGGTCGAACGAGTCGTCCACCGGCACGACCTCACGGCCAAGCAGCCAGGACAGCCGCCCGGCGTCGAGATTGCCCCGCGCGAAGGGCTCTGTTCCGAACGCCGCAAGCAGCGCCTCCAGAAAGGCCGCGTCGGCGCGGCGGTCGGCCGGGCGGCGATCGGCATGGCGCACACGGGCGATCAGCCGGGTCGGCCCCGCGGGGTTGGCGCGGCGGATCGTGAACTGGAAATCCGTGCCCGGCAGCCGGCCGGGAAAGCCGCGGTGCTTCAGCATGGACGGTCCCCGCAGCGCTGCATCAGAACTCCTCCCATGCGCATTCCTCGCCTTCCGGACGATAGGCTTCGAAGAACTGCGTCACGGTCGCGTCGGTCTCGCCGAAGGCGGCGGGTGCGCTTGCGAAGGAGACGACGATGAGCGCGGCCCCGGCCTCTGCGGCGAGCGGCAGGCCGAGGGTCTCGCACAGATGCGCCATGTCCCACTCGACCACGTTGAAGTCGAGCTCCCCCGGCCCCGTCCCGATGCGGGGGGCCACGAAGCGCAGCCGCAGCCAGATTTCCCCGTCCGCCTGCTCCTCCAGAAAGGCCTCCTGCAGGGTGACGAACTGGCGTGACGGCACCTCCAGCGGTCCTTCCGGCAGGGTCTGCGGCTCGGCGCGCGGCGCCAGCGCGATGGCGGCGAGAAGGATCGAGAAGGCCACCCCTGCGGCGAAGGCCCAGCGGGCGATGCGGCGGGTGCGGGGATCCTCGTCGTCATCCCCCGGATCGGGCATCGGGTCGGACATCACAGCGGAATGTTGTCGTGCTTCTTCCAAGGGTTGGTGAGCGTCTTGTTGCGCAGCGAGGCGAAGGCCCGGCACACCCGGCGGCGGGTCGACTGCGGCATGATCACCTCGTCGATGAAACCGTGCTCGGCGGCCACGAAGGGGTTGGCGAAACGGTCCTCATAATCCTTCGTGCGCGCCGCGATCTTCTCGGCATCGCCCAGTTCGGAGCGATAGAGGATCTCGACCGCACCCTTGGCGCCCATCACCGCGACCTCCGAGGTCGGCCAGGCATAGTTCAGATCGCCGCGCAGGTGCTTCGAGGCCATGACCACATAGGCCCCGCCATAGGCCTTGCGGGTGATGACGGTGACCTTGGGCACCGTCGCCTCGCCATAGGCGAAGAGCAGCTTCGCGCCGTGCTTGATGATCCCGTCGTATTCCTGCGCTGTGCCGGGCAGGAAGCCGGGGACATCGACGAAGGTCAGGATCGGGATCTCGAAGGCGTCGCAGAAGCGCACGAAGCGCGCAGCCTTGCGCGAGCTGTCGATGTCCAGACAACCCGCCAGCACCATCGGCTGGTTGGCCACAACGCCCACCGTGGAGCCCTCCAGCCGGATGAAGCCGGTGATGATGTTGCGCGCGAAACCCTCCTGGATCTCGAAGAAATCGCCCTCGTCGGCGACCTTCAGGATCAGTTCCTTCATGTCGTAGGGCTGGTTGGGGTTCGCGGGCACCAGCGTATCGAGGCTGGGCTCGACCCGGGCCGGATCGTCGAAGAACGGCCGCACGGGCGGCTTCTCGCGGTTCGACGCAGGCAGGAAGTCGATCAGCCGCCGCGTCTCGGCCAGCAGCTCCAGATCGTCCTCATAGGCGCCATCGGCGACCGAGGACTTGGTGGTGTGGGTGTGGGCGCCGCCCAGCTCCTCGGCGGTGACGACCTCGTTGGTCACCGTCTTCACCACATCGGGCCCGGTCACGAACATGTAGGACGAGTCCCGCACCATGAAGATGAAGTCGGTCATGGCCGGCGAATAGACCGCGCCGCCCGCACAGGGGCCCATGATGAGCGAGATCTGCGGCACGACGCCGGAGCCGAGGATGTTGCGCTTGAAGACCTCGGCATAGCCCGCAAGGCTCATCACCCCTTCCTGGATACGCGCGCCGCCCGAGTCGTTGATGCCGACGATGGGCGCGCCGTTCTGGATGGCCATGTCCATGATCTTGCAGATCTTGTTGGCGTGGGTTTCCGACAGCGAGCCGCCGAAGACGGTGAAGTCCTGGGCGAAGACATAGATCAGCCGGCCGTTCACCGTGCCCCAGCCGGTGACCACGCCGTCGCCCCAGGGCCGGCTGTCGGCCATGCCGAAATCGGTGCAGCGGTGGGCCACGAAGGTGTCGAATTCCTCGAAGGAGCCGTCGTCGAGCAGGAGTTCGATGCGTTCGCGCGCGGTCAGCTTGCCCTTGGCGTGCTGGGCGTCGATGCGCCTTTGTCCGCCGCCCAGCCGCGCCGCGGCGCGACGGTCGGCCAGTTCCTGCAGGATGTCCTTCATCGCGCCCTCCTTCGCTCTGGCGCGCG
>PUNI01000621.1 GCA_003551745.1 Paracoccaceae bacterium
CCCCACAGATGCGGTGGCTTGCCGCTCCGCCATAGCCTGCCCGCTTGACAGGCAGATGACATCGGGCTGGCTACGGCGCGCGCGGTCGCCTAGGCATCGCGCAGGGGCCGGATCGCCGGAGCCGCGGACAATGCGTGCATAGTGCACCCTGCACAACGGAGGCGCTCAAGATGAGGCGTATTCTTTCGGCACTGGCCAACGGTCCGAAAAAGGTTGGCGTCACGCTCAAGTCGCGCCTGAACCGCGACCGCCGGTCCACGCGCATGCTCGTCGATGCACTGCTCCTGCCAGCCGACGTTCTGACGATCCAAAGCGGGCACAAACGCAGGCACGGCAGCGCGCCGAACCTGCTGCGACCGCGCACGGTGAACGAGTTCCTGCAGCATGAGAAGCTGTTTAATCGCACTCCCCTGCGCACCATGCTGGCCGACAAGCTCGCCGTTCGCGACCATGTGTCCGATCGCATCGGGGCGGAGTATCTTTCGCGGATATACTGGACGGGCACGGACTTGCGCGACGCTGATCTTGACGCGTTGCCTCTGAAGTTTGTCCTCAAGGCCAACCATGCCTGTCGCACCCATCAGATCGTGCGCGACAAGTCCGCCGAAGACTGGACGGCACTTGCTGCTACAGCAGACCGGTGGCTCGGGCACGACCATTCGCTCAAGAATGGCGAATGGCAGTATCGTTGGATACCACCACCCCTCTACATCGAGGAGTTTCTCGAACAGCCGGGCGAGATATCGCCAGTCGATTACAAGTTCTACTGCTTTCACGGCATCCCGCGCATGGCCGTGGCGATCCACGACAGAACCGAGGGCAAGCGCCGCGACTTCGTCGACCTCGACGGCAAGACGTTCGATTGTGTCTGGGGCGAGAACACGCCGTCCGGGCGTTTTGTCAAGCCCGAGTGCTGGAGCCAGATGATCGAACTCGCCGGGCTCCTCGCCGACGGCTTGGCTTTCGTTCGGGTGGATTTCTACGCCTTGCCGAGGATTGTCTTCGGCGAAATGACGCTTTGCCCAGGCGGGGGCACAGGCCGCTTTCACCCGCCGGAGAAGGACCGGGAGGTCTTCGAGCGGTATCTGGCCGGCACGAAATGACGCCGGCCACGAGGGCTCTATGCGGCTGACGCCGAACCCGGCAGCACATCCTTCAGGAAGGCCAGCGCCATCGACAGCCCGTCCGGGGCGATGCCGTGGCCGGTGCCGCGCATGACATGGCCATAGACGGTGAAGCCGGCGGCCTGCAGCGCCGCGCCCGCCTCGGGCAACGATTGCGGCGGCACCACCTCGTCGGCATCGCCGTGCAGCAGCAGCACCGGCGGGCGCGAGACGGTCTCGGCCGCCAGCCGCTCCGGGCTCATCAGGCGACCCGAGAACCCCACCACCCCGGCAAGCGGCTCGGAGCGGCGCGGCGCCACCTCGAGGCTCATCATCGTGCCCTGCGAGAAGCCGAGCAGCGCGATCTGCCCCGGCGCCAACCCCTCCGCCGCCATCAGATCGTCGACCCAGGCGTTCAGGTCGCCCGCTGCGCGCGCCATGCCTTCCATGGCCGCGTCCTCGGGCGAGCCGTCGATCCAGGGGATCGGAAACCACTGGTAGCCGAACGGATTGCCGGCGCAGCGCTCGGGCGCGTCGGGGGCGAGAAACAGCGTGTCGGGAAGATGCGGCGCCAGCGGCTCGGCGAGACCGAGGAGGTCGTTGCCGTCGGCGCCATACCCGTGCAGAAAGACAACCGCGTTTCGCGTGCTGCCCGATGCCGGCGGCCGGCGACCGGTGGTGAGGCTGCGCGTCATCTGATCCCCTCGCGGCCGCGGTCGACGCGGTAGTAGGCCCAGAGGAGCCGCGCCGCAACCGCCCGCCATGGCGACCAGGCCTCGGCCATCCGGCGCAGCGCCGCCTCCCGCGGCCGCTCGGGCAGGCTGAAAAGCGCACGGGCCGATTCCTGCAGCGCCAGATCGGCCGGCGCGAACACGTCCGCCCGGCCCAGCGAGAACATGGCGTAGATCTCCGCCGTCCAGCGGCCGATGCCCGGCAACGCCACCAGTTCGGCCACCACCGCCTCGGTGGGCGCCGCCCGAAGCGCGGCATAGTCTAGGCCCGCCCCGGCCAGCGCCCTGGCGTAGCGCACCTTCTGACGGCTCAGCCCCGCTGCGCGCAGCGCCGACTCCTCGGCCGCGAGGATCGCCTGCGGCTCGGTCAGGCCGCCCGCCTCCAGCCTGCCCCAGATCGCCGAGGCTGCCGCGACGCTCACCTGCTGGCTGACGATCGCCGAGAGCAGCGCGGCGAAGCCGTCGGGCCGGCGGCGCAGCGTCAGGGGGCCGGTGCGGCGCAACGCCTCGGCAAAGCGGGGCTCGGCGCCAGCCAGCCAGGCCGCCCCCTCGGCCACGCAGGCCTCCGTCTCGATGATGCGGCCGACCCCATCCATCGCGGCGCAGCCTAGGCCGCGCCGGCACCGGCGCCAAGCGCCCTTTCCCTTCCGCCTGCGCCCGGCTAGGTGAGGCCCATGAGCCTCGCCACCGCCAGCCCTGCCCGCTCCGACGCCCGCGCCCGGCGCAATGTCTGGGTTCTGGTGGCCGCGCAGGCGATTCTCGGCGCGCAGATGCCGATGATCTTCATCGTCGGCGCGCTCGCCGGCACCACGCTCGCGGCGAACCCCTGCTGGGCCACGCTGCCGATCTCGCTGATCGTGCTGGGCTCGATGCTGACCGCGACGCCGCTCGCCGCCTTCATGCAGCGCCACGGCAGGCGCGCGGGATTTGTCGTCGGCGCGCTGGGGGGCACCGTGGGGGCGGCCATCGGCGCCTGGGGGCTGATGACGGCGTCCTTCCCGCTGTTTCTCGTCGGCTCCTTCCTCACCGGTATCTATATGTCGGCACAGGGCTTCTACCGCTTCGCCGCCGCCGACACGGCCTCCGAGGCATTCAGGCCCAAGGCGATCAGCTGGGTGATGGCCGGCGGGCTCCTGTCGGCGATCATCGGCCCGCAGATCGTCAAGGTCACGGCCGAGGCGATGGTGGTGCCGTTCCTCGGCAGCTATCTTGCCGTGATCGCGCTCAACCTTGCCGGCATGACCCTCTTCGCGCTCCTCGACATACCCAAGCCGCCGGCGCCGAAGTCCGGGACCGCCGCGGGCCGGTCGCGGATGGAGCTGCTGCGCGAGCCGCGCATTGCGGTCGCGATCATCTGCGCCACGGTCTCCTATGCGCTGATGAACCTCGTGATGACCTCGACGCCGCTTGCGGTGGTGGGCTGCGGCTTCACCACCGGGCAGGCGGCGGATGTGGTCTCGGCCCATGTGCTGGCGATGTTCGCACCCTCCTTCGTCACCGGGCACCTGATCAACCGCTTCGGGGTCGAGCGCATCGTGGCGCTGGGGCTCGCGATCCTCGCCGCCTCTGGCGGGGTGGCGCTGATGGGGGTGGAACTGGAGCATTTCTTCGTCGCGCTTGTACTGCTCGGCATCGGCTGGAACTTCGGCTTCATCGGCGCCACGGCAATGCTCACCAGCGCCCACAGGCCCGAGGAGCGCGGCCGGCTTCAGGGCATGAACGACCTGATCGTCTTCGGGGGCGTCACGCTCGCCTCGCTCAGTTCCGGGGGGCTGATGAACTGCTCAGGCGGCACCGTCGAGCAGGGCTGGCAGCTCGTGAACCTCGCCATGCTGCCGTTCCTCGTGCTCGCCGGCGGTGCGCTGATCTGGCTCTCGCTGCGGCCGCGACCCGCCTGAGCCTCTCGCACGCGCCTGAGGATGCGTCCCGCGCCCCGGCGGCGGCGCGGGGTGGGCGGGCGGGAGCGCCGCCGCCGGGGCGCGGTTGGCCGCTACCAGCGGCCCGTCAGGCTGCGCCACAGGAGCGTGCCGCGCCGGG
>PUNI01000077.1 GCA_003551745.1 Paracoccaceae bacterium
CCTCGCGGCCGGTCACCGGCGGGTTGAAGCAGCAGGCCAGCACCATGGTCTCCTCGCAGCGGATCGTGTGGCGGTCGTGCTTGTCGAGCGCATACATCACGCCGGGGCGGATCTGGTGCACCTCGCCGGTGGCCAGGTCCTCGATCGAGCCCTTGCCCTCGATGCAGTAGACGCTCTCGAAATGGTTCTTGTAGTGGAAGCTGTGCGTGCTCCCGCCCTCGATGGTGGTGATGTGGAAGGAAAACCCCATCCCGTCATCCGCCAGCAGGAGCCGCACCGACTCCCAGCGCTGGTCGGCCACCCGCCGGTCGGTCCCGCGGGCCTCGTGAAAGTCGCGAACGATCATGGTCTACTCCGCTGCAATCGGCGTGTCGGCGGCGGTTTCGGCGCGCACGGCCGCCTCGATGATGTCGAGCCCGCGGGCGAGCTGGTCCTCGGGGATGGTCAGCGGCGCCAGCACCTTGACCACCTCGTCATGGGCGCCGGAAGTCTCGATCACGAGGCCTTCGCGGAAGCAGCGCGCGCAGACCGCGGCAGCCAGCGCGCCCGAGCCGACGTCGATCCCCTGCATCATTCCCCGACCCTTGAGCCGCGCGCCCGGGATGAGCGCCGCGATCTCGCCGAGCCGCCGCTGCAGCATCGTTCCCTTGGCCTCCGTCTGGCGGCGGAAGGCATCGTCGGCCCAGAACTTCTCCAGCGCCACACGGGCGGTGACGAAGGCATGGGTGTTGCCACGGAAGGTGCCGTTGTGTTCGGCCGGCTTCCAGACGTCGAGATCGGGCCGGATCAGAAGCGCCGCAAAGGGCAGGCCCATGCCGGAGAGCGACTTCGCCAGCGGGATCAGATCGGGCATCACGCCCATGTCCTCGAAGCTGAAGAAGGGCCCGGTACGACCGATGCCGGCCTGGATGTCGTCGGCGATCAGAAGCGCACCATGCGCCTTCGCGAGCCGCGCGATCCCCCGCAGGAACGCGGCCGAAGCGGCGTTGAGCCCGCCCTCGCCCTGAACGGGCTCGATCAGGAAGGCCGCGGGCTTGTCGATGCCGCTCGACGGGTTGTCGAGCATCGCTTCGATCATCGCCAGCGAATCGACGCCCTCAAGCGCGCCCTCGTAGGGCATGCGCACGATGCCATGCAGTGCCATGCCAGCACCGCCACGCTTGCCGGCATTTCCGGTCGCGGCCAGCGCGCCCATGGTCATGCCGTGAAAGCCATTGGTGAAGGCGACGATCGTCTCGCGCCCGGTCACCTTGCGGGCGAGCTTCATGGCGGCCTCGACGGCGTTGGTGCCGGTTGGGCCGGTCATCATCACCTTGTGGTCCATGCCCCGCGGTGAGAGCACCAGCCGCTCGAAGGCTTCCAGGAACGCCGTCTTGGCGTCGCTGTGCATGTCGAGCCCGTGGGTGATCCCGTCGCGGCTGATGTGGTCGACCAGCGCGGCCTTCATGTCGGGGTCGTTGTGGCCGTAGTTGAGCGACGAGCAGCCGGCCAGGAAGTCGATGTACTCGCGTCCGTCGCTGTCGGTCAGCGTGGCATTGCGGGCGGTCGTGAATTCCACCGGGAAGCTGCGGCAGTAGCTGCGCGCCTCGGATTCGCGACGCGCATAGATGCCGGTGGTCCCGGTTGTGCTGTGATCGGTCATGGTGATTGCCTCTCGAATCTCGGTTCGACGTGATCGCGCGGCCGGATGCGGGCCGGTCAGGCGGCCTTGCGACGCTCGGCGGCATCCAGCGCGATGGTCACCAGATGCTCTGTTGCGTGCTGGCCGGCGAAATGCGCCTCGCGTTCGAAATGGGGCCGTTGCGCCAGGCTGCCCCCCATGCGGCGCGCAAAGCCCCGGAACAGCGCCCACGAGCCTTCGTTGTCACGGGTGATCGTCGTCTCAAGCCGCGTGGCATCGCTGCAGGCCGGACGCTCCAGCAGGTTCGACAGCATGTGACGCCCCAGCCCCATGCCGCGGGCCCGCCGGTCGACGGCCACCTGCCAGACGAAGATGGTCTCCTCACGGCCCGGCGGAACGTGGCCCGAAACCCAGCCCAGCACATCGTCGCCGCGCTCCGCAAGCACGCAGGTGTCGGCAAAGTGGTCGCACTGGATGAGGTTCATGTAGAGCGAATTCTGATCCAGCGGCGCACAGCGCGCGATCAGATCACGCACGGCAGGGCCATCGGCCTTCTCGGGCCGGCGCAGGCGCACGATCCCCTTGGGCGTTTCTATGATCTTCCTATATTTGCTCACGATACCGCCTATCATGCCTCTTTTTCATTCGGGCCTCTAAAATAAGACCGGGGAAGAATATTTCAACCGGGTCGCCGCGATCGGCTGGCTTGACAGATTTTGAACGATATTATTGACGGTTAGTCCGAAGCCCTGATGGCGATGCGCCGGCTCAGCAGAAAAATTGCTTAGGTATGCGAAAATTTTGTGGGCCAATGTGCCCGACGTCGCCGCTGGCCCTCGTGTCTGGCCCTTGTGTCTGGCTCTTGTGTTCGGCCGATCGAGGGCTAGGCTGGCGCTGGAAGGAAGGGGTCGTCGGAGGATGGAGGGGTGACGGGTCGCGCCGATGCCACGCTGATCGCCCTGCGCCGCATCCTGCGGGCTCTGGAGACGAACGCGCGCGCGATGGCCCGGGCCTCGGGCCTGACCCATGCGCAGATGCTGGTGCTGCATGCAATCTCCGACAGCGGGCAGGAGATGCCGAAGGATATCGCCCGCAAGCTGGGCGTATCGCAGGCCACGGTGACGACCCAGATCGACCGGCTGGAGCTGCGTGGGCTGGTGCGCCGCGAGCGTCGGCAGGCCGACCGGCGCATGGTCTGGGTGATTCTCACCGAGCCCGGGCGCGCACTGCTGGACGCCGCGCCCGACCCGCTCTACGGCCGATTCTCGGCAAAGTTCGCCGCGCTCGCCGACTGGGAACAGGCGATGCTGCTGGCCAGCGTCGAACGGCTCGCCAATCTCTTCGATGCCGAAGCGGTGGAGCCGTTGCCGGCGCATGAGGAGGGCCTGCGCAAGCCCGTCCACTGAGGCTGTTCGGCAGGCCGGCTCAGGGCGCCTGCGCGACGGCCTCTCGCGCAAAGCGACGCGCGTCTGCGGGCGCCGTGCCGAGATCCACCCGCAGCGGCGGGAGTTCGGGAAAGCGCGCTGCTGCAAGCCGGGGCAGCGCCGTGCCGGTGGCGCGGGCCTCGCGGCACAGATCGGCCACGGCGGCCTGCGCCTCGGGTCGCGGCATCTGGCGGCTGAGCGCGAATGCCAGCGCCTCGGCATGGACAAGTCCCAGCCCGCCGTCGAGGGTCGCGGCCATCCGCGCCGGATCGGGGGCGAGCGTTTCCGTCAGCGCCTGCGCGGTGAGAACGGCGCGGCCTGTGAGCCGCAGAAGCTGCGGCAGCAGCAGCCACTCGGTGAACCAGGCCGCGCCGTCGCGCTGCTGGCGATGCAGCACCGCACCCTGAAGCCCGCCGTCGAGTGCCACCGCCGCCCGCGCCAGCGCGACGAGAACCGAGGGCGCCACCGGATTGACCTTTTGCGGCATGCTCGAGGAGCCGCCGCCTGCAAGCCGCACCTCCGAGACATCGGATTGCGCCAGAAGCGTCAGATCCTCCCCCATTTTGCCGAGGCACGCGGCGAGGCCCGTCGCCCAGCCGGCAAGCTCGGCAAGGCGGTCGCGCGCGCTGTGCCAGCTGGCGCCGGGATCGGCGAGCCCCAGCTCTGCGGCCAGCGCCGCCCGCACTGCCGGGCCCTGCCCGCCCATCGCCGCCAGCGTGCCCGCGGCGCCGCCCAGGCTGACCGCGAGCAGGCGCGGGCGCAGCTCGGCAAGACGGTCGCCGAGGCGCAG
>PUNI01000555.1 GCA_003551745.1 Paracoccaceae bacterium
CTGGCGGTGATGCTGTTCTCGGCCGGCGCCCCCGCAACAGAGGCCGTCGAGCCCACCCAGATGTACTTGGCAGCCTATTCCCTGGTCCTGTCGCCCGAGGTGGCGTTGGCCGTCACCGGACTCTTCGTGATCCTGTCACAGCTCAAGATCAATGTGACGAACGCCTATGCGGGCTCGATCGCGTGGTCGAACTTCTTCTGCCGGCTGACCCACAGCCATCCGGGCCGTGTGGTGTGGCTGGTTTTCAACGTGGCCATCGCGCTTCTGATCATGCAGTTCGGCGTATATGGTGCGCTGGAGGCCACGCTGACGATTTATGGCCACGTTGCCACGGCCTGGATCGCAGCGATCACCGCCGATCTGGTGATCAACAAGCCGCTTCGCCTCAGTCCGCCGGGGATCGAGTTCCGCCGCGCCCATCTTTACGACTTCAACCCCGTGGGCATAGGCGCGACGCTGCTGGGGACGCTTGCGGGGCTTGTGGCCTATGCTGGGATTCTGGGCGCCGGTCCCGCCGCGTATTCCAGCTTCATTGCACTGGGACTGCCGCTGGTCGCAGCGCCGCTGATCGCTTTCGCCACGGGCGGGCGCTACTACCTCGTGGACCGAGCCGGTGGTGCGCCCGGGCCTGAGCCACAGCGGGCGCCTGACCCGGAACAGATGACCGGCGCAGCGCCCAGCCCAGCCAAGGGGACGGAGACCCCCTGCGCCATCTGCGAGCATCATTTCGACCCGGAGGACATGACCCACTGCCCGTTCCACGCGAGCCCGATCTGCTCGCTTTGCTGCTCTCTGGAAGCGCGCTGCCAGGACATGTGCCGCCCGCATGCAACCACGCGGGCCATGGGCGCAGGCTTGGCCGACCGGCTACGCGCCGACGCCCACACCCGCCAGATCGTAGCCCGTTATGCCACCCTGCTGGCCGTGTTCGGCAGCTTCATGCTGATCATCGGGCCGATCCTGCTGCTCGGATATGGCCAAGCCGTGCTGACTGTGCCGGCAGGGCCAAGTGCGACGGAGGCCATCGCCAATTCCTTCTGGCTCGTGTTCGGGCTTCTGGTCATGGTCGCGGGCGTTCTGGCCTGGCTCTATACGCTCGCCGGCGAGAGTCGCCAGCGCGCCGATGAGGAGCGCGAACACCAGACCCAGCGCCTGATGGCCGAGATCCGCGCGCACCAGCGCACTGATGCCGAATTGCTGCGCGCCAAGGAGCAGGCCGAGGCCGCCAACCAGGCCAAGAGCCGTTATGTCGCCGGCATCAGCCACGAATTGCGCACACCTCTCAACGCGATCCTCGGCTACGCACAGCTGTTGGAGCACGATCCGACCATCCCGACGCCGCGCCAGCCCGCGCTGCGCGTTATCCGGCGCTCCTCAGAGCACTTGGCAGACCTGATCGAAACCCTGCTCGACATTTCCAAGATCGAGGCAGGCAAGCTGGAGATCCGGCGTAGCGATTGCGGCCTGCGCGACGTGATCGAACAGATGGCTGCCACCTTCAGCCGGGAGGCCCACGAGAAGTCGCTGGCGTTCCGGCTGCAGGTCGAGCCACGCGTACCCGAGCACGTTCACACAGACGCCCGGCGGCTTCGGCAGATCCTGATGAACCTGCTCTCCAATGCGGTGCGCTATACCGACCGCGGGGAGGTTAGCTTCGTCATCCGGTTCCGCAGCGACACCGCCACCTTTATCGTTTCCGATACCGGCCGAGGCATCCCGCCAGAGGCGCACGAGCGCATATTCGAGCCCTTCGTGCGGCTCCAGGATCCCACCAACCCTGTCCCTGGAACCGGTCTCGGTCTCACGATCTCCAAATTGCTTGTTGATCTTCTGGGCGGGGACCTGCATCTCGCCAGCCAGCCCGGTGCGGGCTCGACATTCACGTTGCGTCTGATGCTGCCCATAACCCGCTCGGCGACAGCGCAGGTACCGCCGCGGCGTTACTACGGCTATCGCGGCCCGCGCCGGACCGTCCTCGTTGTCGACGACCATGCTGATCACCGCACGCTCATAGAGGACGCCCTGCGTCCGCTCGGCTTCGATCTGGTCTTTGCCGAAAGCGGCGAGGCCGCGCTGGCGTCCGTCCGGGCCCGAGCGCCAGACCTCGCGCTCCTGGACGTGTCTATGCCCGGCATGGACGGCTGGACGCTGGCCGCCCGATTGCGCCGCGACTTCGCTTTGAGCGCTCCGATCATCATGCTGTCCGCGCTGGCTGTCGAGCAGCAGTCCACAAATCCGGCAGCGGCCGGCCACCACGACGACTTCATCTCGAAGCCCATCGACATCGAGGTACTCCTGCGCAGGATGGAGGTGCTGCTGCGGCTGGACTGGATCCGAGACGAAGCCGCCGCCGCTCCCATCGCACCGCTCGCCTCGGTCGTGCCCGAGGAAGACCTTGCGACCCTGCTTGCGGCGTTGAGCATCGGCCATGTCCGCGGCGTGGCAAGGGCACTCGACGAACTCGCGCGGGCCCGCCCCGAGGCGCGCGAATTCGTCGGCGCTGCCCGTGAGCGTCTGGACCGGCTCGATCTTGCCGGCGTCGAACGGCTCGTCCGCGATGGACGGCCATGACGACGTCGACCGGCGGACGCGACCTCGCGCTTCTGGTAGACGACAGCCCCGAGACGCTGTCGATGCTGATCGACGCCATCGAGGCTGGGGGCATGAGCGCGCTGGTCGCCCGCGACGGGCAGACCGCGCTCGACCTGCTGGAGCGAATCACGCCGGACATTATCCTGCTCGACGCCATGATGCCCGGCATGGACGGATTCGAATGCTGTCGGCAGATCAAGGCCCGCCCGGCAACTGCTGGAATTCCGGTGATCTTCATCACCGGGCTCAGCGAGAGCGGCCATGTGCTCGAGGGACTGCGGGCGGGTGGCGTTGACTACATCACCAAGCCGATCAACCCCGATGTCCTCAATGCCCGGATCGCAGTGCACATTGCCAACGCCCGTCTTCTGGAAGAGGCGCGCGGCGCTCTTGACGTGGGCGGCCGGGCCGTGGCCGCGCTGCGCCCCGACGGCTGCTTCGCATGGGTGTCGCCGCGAGCGCTCGAACTCCTCGCCGATGCCATGTCGGACGAAGCCGGAGTGCGCGCGGTCATGGCCTGGACTGCCACGACCATGGAGCGCGCAACCTCCGACGCCGAAGAGCTGTGCATCGGGCCGAAAGGGGCGCAGGTCCGGCTTAGCGCCATCGGCCGGACTGCTTCGGGCGATCTTCTCGTGGGCCTCGCGACCGTCGATGACACCCCCGCGGCGGTGCGCCTGTCGCGGTCACTGAACATCACCCTGCGCGAGGCCGAGGTGCTCTACTGGCTCAGCCAGGGCAAATCCAACCGCGACATCGCCGACATCCTCGGCCTGAGTCCGCGCACCGTCATGAAGCACGTCGAGCAGATCCTCGCGAAGACCCATGTCGAGAACCGCACCGCAGCGGCGTCGCTGTGCTTGCGTCATCTCATGGGGTGACATTCCGGATGGCACGTCATCGTGACGCGTCCAGGTCACGCAAACGCTCGCGGACTGCCCGAAAACGACGGTCTTCGGCTGATGCTGACCAACGGTGGTGGGATCGGACCGATGACCGGGCCGAACGCGCCGCACCTGAGTTCGACAACGGTGTGGGGCATTGTTGCGAGAAGCTCACCGAGAAGGGTTCATATCGCGAAACCATGCGGTTGGGCGGGTGGCATGAGCAAGCCAAGGCCCGCCCGCGGCCGCATGACGAACGGGTCGGGTTGCAACGCCGCGATCAGGAAGCGGAAGTCGTTGCCGATCTGGCTGGACAGGGAGATGGCTTGGAACGCGCCTCCC
>PUNI01000498.1 GCA_003551745.1 Paracoccaceae bacterium
GGAACACCAGATGATGGTCAAGTTGGACAAGGAAGTCCTCGACGGTCGGTTCCTCCATCCCCTCGCAGTTGTCGAAGGCGAGATCCACAAAGTCGTCCCCGAACGCCGCGCGGGCAGAAGTCTCCGGCGCGGCAACCGACGACTTGGCCGGCGCGATTGCCGAGGGCCGTGCGAGGGCGCGCAACCGCGCGCGCTGCTGATCCTCGATGGTGAGAACGGCGGTGCAAAATTCGTCCACGGTAGCGGCGGGGCAGGCCCGCTGCGGGCGGCGTAAAAGTCGTCCACCTTTGTCCTTCCTGCGGGCTGTAGGGAGGGCGGGAGGATCATCACCGTGGACATGTATCGGAAGGTCCGTCTGGCTTGTGCGGAGGGCATGAGCCAGCGGCAGGCGGCGCAGCACTTCAACATCTCGCGCGACAGCGTGAGCAAGATCCTGGCGTTCTCGGAGCCGCCCGGATACCGGCGCACGGCCCCGGTGAAGCGGCCGAAGCTGGACGGGTTCACCGAGATCATCGACGGCTGGCTGGAGGACGATCGCGGGGTGCATCGCAAGCAGAGGCACACGGCGAAGAAGGTGTTCGAGCGGTTGCGCGACGAGCACGGGTTCACCGGCGGCTATACGATCATCAAGGATTACATGCGCGAGCGCGAGCGCCGCGGACGGGAGATGTTCGTGCCGCTGGTGCATCCGCCGGGGCATGCGCAGGCGGACTTCGGCGAAGCGACGGTGATCATCGGCGGGGTGGAGCAGAAGGCCCACTTCTTCGTCCTGGATCTGCCGCACAGCGATGCCTGCTTCGTGCGGGCCTATCCGGCGGCGACGGCGGAGGCCTGGGTGGACGGCCACGTCCACGCCTTCGCCTTCTTCGGCCGGGTGCCGCTGTCGGTGCTCTACGACAACGACCGCTGTCTGGTGTCGAAGATCCTGCCCGACGGGACGCGTGTCCGGGCCAGGCTCTTCAACGGCTTCCTGTCGCATTACGTCCTGCGCGACCGCTACGGGCGGCCCGGCAAGGGCAACGACAAGGGTAATGCGGAGGGGCTGGTGGGCTTCTCGCGGCGCAACTTCATGGTGCCGATCCCGCGGTTCGCGACATGGGAGGCGTTCAACGCCCACCTGGAGGCACAGTGCCGCAAGCGTCAGGATGACGTCCTGCGCGGGCAGTCCGAGACGATCGGCGAGCGCCTGGCGCGGGATCTGGCCGCCATGTCCGAGCCGCCCGCGGCGCCGTTCGAGGCCTGCGACCAGGCTGCCGGACGGGTCAGTTCCCAGGCGCTGGTGCGCTACAGGACCAACGATTACTCGGTGCCGGTGGCCTACGGCCATCGCGACGTCTGGATCCGCGGCTATGTCGACGTGGTGGTGATCGGCTGCGGCGGCGACGTCATCGCCCGGCACCCACGCTGCTATGGGCGCGAGGATGCCGTGTTCGACCCGCTCCACTACCTCCCGCTGATCGAGCGCAAGATCAACGCCCTCGATCAGGCCGCACCGCTGGCGGAGTGGGAGCTGC
This sequence comes from Paracoccaceae bacterium, assembly GCA_003551745.1. Taxonomy (GTDB): domain Bacteria; phylum Pseudomonadota; class Alphaproteobacteria; order Rhodobacterales; family Rhodobacteraceae; genus Rhodobaculum. The sequence continues at coordinate 1,515 of PUNI01000498.1, forward strand.
CGCCGGAGTTCGCGACGCTGCGCCGGCTGATGGAGGCGCGCATGCTGAAGATGGGTCGGCGCGAGTATGTGCAGGTCCTGCGCCTGCTGGAGACCTTCGGCATGGAGGACCTGCACGCCGCCGTCCGGAAGGCGCTGAAGCTCGGGGCGGTGGGCTTCGACGCCGTGAAGCATCTCGTGCTGTGCCAGGTCGAGAAACGGCCACCACGACTGGACCTCGACGTCTATCCCTACCTGCCGCGCGCCACCGTCACGACCACCCGGGCCTCCAGCTACATGACCCTGCTGTCGGAGGCGGCGCAATGACCGGGGCCCCCCAGATCCTGCTCGCCCATCATCTCAAGACCCTCAAGCTGCCGACGTTCCTGCGGGAATACGACAAGCAGGCCCGCCAGTGCGCGGCCGAAGGGCTGGATCACGTCCAGTTCCTGGCGCGTCTGGTCGAGCTGGAGCTGATCGACCGCGAGCGGCGCATGGTCGAGCGCCGCATCAAGGCCGCGAAGTTCCCGACCACCAAGAGCCTGGACAGCTTCGACTTCAAGGCGATCCCGAAGCTCAACAAGATGCAGGTGCTGGAGCTTGCCCGCTGCGACTGGATCGAGCGGCGCGAGAACGTCATCGCCCTCGGCCCAAGTGGAACAGGCAAGACACACGTCGCCCTGGGTCTTGGTCTGGCCGCCTGCCAGAAGGGCCTGTCCGTCGCCTTCACCACCGCCGCGGCCCTGGTCAACGAGCTGATGGAGGCGCGCGACGAACGCCGCCTGCTGCGCGCCCAGAAGCAGATGGCCACCGTCAAGCTGCTGATCATCGACGAACTGGGCTTCGTGCCGCTGTCGAAGACCGGCGCGGAGCTGCTGTTCGAGATGATATCCCAGCGTTACGAGCGCGGCGCCACGCTGATCACCAGCAACCTGCCGTTCGACGAATGGACCGAGACCTTCGGCACAGAGCGTCTCACCGGTGCCCTCCTCGACCGCCTCACCCACCACGTCAACATCCTCGAGATGAACGGCGAGAGCTACAGGCTCGCACAAAGCCGCACGCGCAAACCCACCGATCCGGCCTGAACCAACCCGCGCCGGCTTGGCCCTGACGGGCCAAGGCGCCCAGTCAGCCGCCAGCTCCTTCGTGAGCGCTGCTGACTGGGCGCCCCCTCGTCCCACCCGCCCGCCCATACCCCTGAGTGGCCGACTTTTGCGCCGCCACATGGCCGGATTTTGCGCCGCCGTTGACAGGAAGGCCTGCAACGCGGGCGGCAGGTCGTCGAACCACGGCACTTCGCGCAGGTCCGTCACCCGCCGTGGCCTCGCAAGGCAGTCGCCGGCATCGGGCCATGACGGCGCACCCTGCCCCCCCACCCCGATTGCGAGCGTCGCGACCATGCCCTCGGATCGGCGCAGCAGCACCCACAAATCGGAGCCTGTCGCCTCCTGACACAGGCGCAGAGCCTCGCCGATCCCGCTTTCGAGATCCTCACAGGCATAGATCAGATCCATCGCCTGCATCAAAGTGCCGGCGTGGCGCTCGGCGGTGCGGGCGTCGCGCAGCATACGCTCGCGTTCTGCCAGCGCGGAAAGGAGGCGTTCGACCTGGGTCACGGCAAGCTCCCGGGCCACGGGCCACGGCTGCTCCCGAAAGTGGTGCAGGAGATCATCAGATTTCCATGCGCCGAGTCGCCATCCAGCATCTCGCCCTGCTCGCCAAAACTGAACACGCCCAGGAAGGGCACGCCTCCAAGGCTCTCGGTCACCCCGGCGGCGACCTCGTCCATGCGCGCGCGGATGGCCAGCATGCAGCCGCCGCAATAGACCATCAGCGCCCCGGCGGCAGGAGCGCCTCCCAGTTGCTCGCGGCTGGTCCAGGCGATGCGGCCGGCGCGCTGCACGAGGCTGGTTTCGGACCCCTCCATCAGGCACAACTCCTCGCCCGGGCGGACATCGGCGAAAAGCTCGAGGCTGCCGTCCGCGTGGGCTATGGCCGGATGCGCAAGCAGATGGATCGGGATACCAGCGATTTCGGTCTGTTTGCGGCCCAGCGGCGACAAGGTCGCCTCAGACAGGATGGAGCGGCTGCCAGAAGCAGGCGCCGGGATGCGGCCCGCGGTCCATTCGGCATAGACCTCGGCGGCTGGGCGGTCGTCGATCCGCAGCAGCCGACGCCCTTCGGCGGCCGTCACCACACCCCGCCGCGCGGTGGGCGCATAGCCGCTCTCGAAGGCGCAACCGAAAGGGGTGGAGGGAAACAGCACCGACACCACCACCGCCGCGCCCGACGCCCCGTCGGACGAGAACACCGACCACTCC
>PUNI01000399.1 GCA_003551745.1 Paracoccaceae bacterium
CGGCAGGCGAGGTAGACGTTGTCGCGCACGCTGAGACCGGTGAAGAGCAGCGAGATCTGATAGGTCCGGCGCAAGCCGCGGCGGATGCGCTCATGAGCGGGGAACCCGGTCACGTCCTCGCCGAACAGCCGGATCGTGCCCGATGTGGGCAGGAAGTCGCCCGTGACGCAGTTGAAGAGCGTGGTCTTGCCGGCGCCGTTGGAGCCCAGAACCGCCCGCCGCTCGCCGGCCGCGACCGTCATCGTCACGTCCTCGATGGCCTTGAGCGCCCCGAAGGCCTTGGTCACCCCGCGCAGTTCCAGCGCCGTCCCGGTGGAGACCGAACCGAGGCGGTCCGTGGCATCGGGGGGGGCGCTCAACACGTCGGTCATGCGCGCCCCCCGCGCAGGGGATCGCGCCGCGCGGCCATGCGTGCGCTCCAGCGCTCCCACAGCCCGAGCACGCCATCGGGCGAGAAGTAGACGACCAGAAGGAAGCCCAGCCCGATCAGCAGCTGATACCGTTCGCCCGACAGACCAAGGGCCAGCAGCACATCGGGCGAGAAGGTGCGCAAGAGTACATAGATCAGCGCCCCGATGAAGGGGCCGATCGGGCGCTTCAGGCCGCCCACCACGGCAATCACGAGGATGTCGATCACCGGGCCGATGCCGGCCGTCCCGGGCGAGATCTGTGCGTTCTGCCAGACCAGCAGGATGCCGCCCACCGCCGCGATGACCCCGGCGAAGGTATAGGCCAGAACACGGTGCGCGGTGACGTTGAAGCCCAGCGAGGCCATGCGGCGCGGGTTGTCACGGATCCCCTGCAACGCCAGGCCGAAGGGCGAGCGGGCCACATAGACCACGGCGAGATAGCTCAGCACCGCGACCCCGAGCGACAGGTAATAGAACGGGACCGGCTGGCGCCAGTTGATGCCGAAGAGTTCGGGCGGCACGACGAGATTGAAGCCGTTGTAGCCGTTGAAAATCTCGTGGTTCTGGCGGGTGAAGTAGAAGAACGCCGACGCGATCGCCAGCGTGATCATGATGGTGTAGATCCCTTCGGTCCGCACCGCCAGCGCGCCCACGAGCGTGGCGAAGAGCGCGGCGATGGCGATGGCCGCAGGGATGTAGATGAACCACGGCAGCCCGAGGCTGATGGCGCTGACCCCGGAGGTGCCGAAGATCGCCACCATGTAGCCCGCCAGCCCCGCCACGGTCATCTGCACCAGGCTGACCATGCCGCCGTAGCCGGCGAGGAACATCAGGCTCAACGCGATGGTGCCGAGGATGAACGTCCAGCCGAACACCTGGAACAGGAAGAAGTTGCCCGCGATCAGCGGCATGATCAACAGAACGAAGCCCAACGCCCAGGCCGCGGGCGGGATCCGCTCGATCCACATCGGCTCGACAGCCGGGGCGGGCTTCTCGGCCAGCGCCATCTCAGCGTGTCCGCCCGAGAAGGCCCTGCGGGCGGAAGGCCAGCACCCCAGCCAGGATGAGGAAGGTGATCACGACCGAGTAGGTCGGCATGTAGACGAAGCCGATCTGCTCGGCGAGACCGACGATCACTGCACCAAGCGCCGCGCCGGGGATGGAGCCCATGCCGCCCACGATCACCACAACCAGCGAGGCGAGCAGGAAGCGCGTGTCCTCTCCGGGGCTGAGCGACTGGAACGTGCCGCCGACTATGCCGGCGATGCCCGCCAGCCCTGCGCCGAAGGCGAAGACAGCGAGGAAGACATACTGGATGCGCACCCCGGACGCCGCAAGCATGTCGCGGTCATCCACGCCCGCGCGGATGATCATCCCGATGCGGGTCTTGTTGAGCGCAAGCCACATGCCCACGCCCACCACGATGGCGGCGAGCAGGATGTAGATGCGCACCTGCGGATAGCGCATCAGCACAGGCTCGCCCGCCCGGTCCAGCCCCACCTCGATCGGCAGCGTCATCGGCCCGCTCAGCCAGTCGGGCGAGAGGATGGTGTAGGATCGCCCGCCCCAGATCCACAGCATGATGTCGGCAAGCACGATCGACAGCCCGATGGTGACCAGCGTCTGGCGCAGTTCCTCGCCCTCCATGCGCCGAAAGACGAAATGCTGCAGCGCCATGCCGAGCAGCGCCACGCAGAGGAAGACCACCGGAAAGGCCAGAAGCCACCAGCCCGTCCGGTCGGCAACCTCGTATCCAATGTAGCCGCCCAGCAGATAGAGAGAGCCATGCGCCAGATTGACGTTGCGCATCAGCCCGAAGATCAGCGTGAAGCCCGAGGCGACCAGGAAATAGAGCGCGCCCAGCGTGATGCCCGACAGGACGGCATTCACGAACACGCGCTTGCGGCCGAGGACGGCCTCCATGCCCGGGGTCCATGGCGCCAGCACCAGCCAAAGGAACACGGCCAGCAGCCCCGCGACGACCACCGACCAGACCGGGTGCTTCGAAAGAAACTGCTGCATCAGATCGGATCGTGCCCCACCACGGCTCTGCCCGCCGGACCCCGGAGTGGCCACGCCGGCCATCGCAGCGTATCAATGCCGGAGCCATGGGCCTTACCCGAGAGTATGCTCCTGCAGCCGAAGATCGGCTAATGCAGCCGCGAGCGGTCTGCGGCCCGCTCTGGCGTCGGCGCGCGGGACAGGCCGGCGACACGCCTGCGTCCGACGCCGGGGATGCGCTCCGACAGCAGGGCGATGGCTTCGTCACCAGCCCGGAGGCCCTGCGCTTCGGTTGCGCGGGCCGTCAGCACCCGGCGCCGGTAGACGCTGGGCGGCACCACCCCGTTGGCAATGAAGAATCGCGAGAAGCTCGCCTGACTGGCAAAGCCCAGATCGAGCCCGATGTCTGCCACCGCCTCCTGCGAGCCTGCCAGCCGGGCGATGGCCTCCTCCATGCGCAGGGCGTTGAGATAAAGGGTGGGCGTCACCCCCATCTGCTGGCGGAACAGCTTGAAGAAATGGGGCCGCGACAGCCCCACCTCGCGCGCGATGTTCGCCAGAGCGACGCCGTCGCCGAGCCGGGCCTCCATCAGCCGCAGTGCCCGGCGTACCCGAAAGTCGCTGTAGCTGGTGTGTCGCCCCACGAAGCCCTCGCCCTCGCGGGTCCATTGCCAGGACTGGGCCAGCGCGGTCTCGGTCAGCCCGCAGAGCCGATCCTCCAGCGTGCGGTCCTCAAGATCGGGGTCCAGCATGCCCGCGGCGATACCGTGGACCCAGCGCGCCATCACGCCCGAAGCGTCGATCCCCACGCGGCCGAAGCGCAGGGAGGAGGTCGCCCGCTGGCTCGTCTGCAGGAACCACGCCGGACGGATGTAGAGAACCAGCGCCAGCGTCGGCGCCGCCATGCCGGCATGACAGTAGTAGTGCCCCTGCCACGGGCTGACCGCCACCGCCTGTCCCGACGCCAGCGGAAACGGCCGGTCATCGACCATAACCGTGCCGCCCGGACCGTGCACATGAAAGATCAGGTGACCCTCGCGATGCGCATGCGGCACCATGGTGCGATCCATGTCATAGAGACACACACGACCGAAATCGCCGTGAAAAACGGCCAGAGCCTCGCTCATTTCCATCCCCCCTGTCCGGCGGCTCCCCTCCGCCGGTGTCCGTGCAGGCTAGCCCGGCGCTGCGCGAAAAGGAAGCAGGCGGCCTCAGCCGGGCTGAATCCCCTTCCGGCAGCCGGCGGGCGCGGCTTTGCCAGCCCCGGCCGCCGACAGCATGCGGGCGTGATCCTCGGCGCAGGCGAGCCGCGGGTTGGTGCGGCTCGACGGGTCCGCCTCCGCGCGGCGTGCGACCTCCTCGAGCGCCCCGGCTGGCAGGTCGAGCCCGGCCAGCGTCC
>PUNI01000233.1 GCA_003551745.1 Paracoccaceae bacterium
CGAGATCAAGCAGGTCAAGCGCGACTGGCCCGACCGGGCGATGGTGGTGAGCCTGATGGTGCCCTGCGACGAGGAAAGCTGGAAGACGATCCTGCCGATGGTCGAGGACACCGGCGCGGACGGCATCGAGCTGAACTTCGGCTGCCCGCACGGGATGAGCGAGCGGGGCATGGGCTCGGCGGTGGGGCAGGTGCCGGACTACATCGAGATGGTCACCCGCTGGTGCAAGCAGCACTCGCGTATGCCGGTGATCGTGAAGCTGACGCCCAACATCACCGACATCCGCTATCCGGCGCGGGCCGCTTTCAGGGGCGGCGCCGATGCGGTCTCGCTCATCAACACCGTCTCCTCGATCACCTCGGTCGATCTCGACAGCTTCAGCCCCGAGCCCTCGATCGACGGCAAGGGCTCCCACGGCGGCTATTGCGGCCCGGCGGTGAAGCCGATCGCGCTGAACATGGTGGCCGAGATCGCCCGCGACCCGGAAACCCACCGCCTGCCGATCAGCGGCATCGGCGGCATCACCACCTGGCGCGACGCGGCGGAGTTCCTGGCGCTGGGGGCCGGCAACGTGCAGGTCTGCACCGCGGCGATGACCTATGGCTTCGGCATCATCAAGGAGCTGACGGCGGGGCTATCGCTCTATCTCGACGACAAGGGCATGGCGCTGTCGGACCTCGTCGGCCGCGCCGTGCCGAACGTGACCGACTGGCAGTATCTGAACCTCAACTACGTCACCAAGGCGCGGATCGACCAGGACAGCTGCATCCAGTGCGGGCGCTGCTATGCCGCCTGCGAGGACACCAGCCACCAGGCCATCGCGATCAAGCCCGGCCGAGTGTTCGAGGTGATCGACGAAGAATGCGTGGCCTGCAACCTCTGCGTCAACGTCTGCCCGGTGGAGAACTGCATCACCATGGAGCGGCTGCCCGCCGGCGCGGTCGATCCCCGCACCGGACAGGTGGTGACGGATGCCCATGGCGACTGGACCTCGCACCCCAACAACCCGATGGCGAAGGCGGCGGAATAGGGGCGTGCGGTTGACCGGGCAGGGCAGGGGAGCGGGCTGGGCCGTCGGGCGCGCGGCGCCGGCAGAGACAGGGAGAGCGCGATGACGGCACCGGCGGCCAACATCAGGATCGATCCGGACCGGCTGTGGGACAGCCTGATGGAGATGGCGCAGATCGGCCCCGGTGTCGCCGGGGGCAACAACCGCCAGACCCTCACCGACGCCGATGCCGAGGGGCGTGCCCTGTTCAGGCGCTGGTGCGAGGCGGCCGGCGGCACGGTGAAGGTCGACCGGGTCGGGACAATGTTCGCCGAATTTCCCGGCACCGACCCCGACGCGCTGCCGGTCTATGTGGGCAGCCACCTCGACACCCAGCCGACGGGTGGCAAATATGACGGAGTGCTCGGCGTGCTGGGCGGGCTGGAGGTGATCCGCTCGCTGAAGGATCTCGGCATCTGCACCCGCCACCCGATCGTGGTGGTGAACTGGACCAACGAGGAGGGCACGCGCTTTGCCCCGGCGATGCTGGCCTCGGGCGTCTTCGCGGGCGTGCATGACCTCGACTGGGCCTATGGTCGCACCGACGCCAAGGGGCTGAGGTTCGGCGACGAGCTGCGGCGCATCGGCTGGATGGGCGCGGAGGAGGTCGGCGCGCGGAAGATGCACGCCTATCTGGAGCTGCACATCGAGCAGGGGCCGATCCTCGAGGCCGAGGGCAAGGACATCGGGGTGGTCACCCACGGCCAGGGCCTGCGCTGGATCCAGTGCACCGTCACCGGCAAGGAGAGCCACACCGGCTCCACCCCCATGCGGATGCGCCGCAACGCCGGGCGCGGGCTGGCGCAGATCACCGAGCTGGTGCACGCCATCGCCATGAAGCACCAGCCCAACGCCGTCGGCGCCATCGGCCATATCGACGTGCACCCCAACAGCCGCAACATCATCCCCGGCCGGGTCGTGTTCACCATCGACTTCCGCAGCCACGAGCTCGACACGCTCGAGGCGATGGCGGCCGAGCTGCACGAGAAGGCGCCGGCGATCTGCGCCGATCTGGGCTGCGCCTTCGAGGCCGAGGTGGTGGGCAGCTTCGACCCGCCCGCCTTCGACGAGGGTCTGGTGGCCCGCGTGCGCGCTGCGGCCAAGCGGCTGGGCTACAGCCACATGGACATCGTCTCGGGCGCCGGCCACGACGCCTGCTGGATCAACCGCGTCGCGCCCACGGTGATGATCATGTGCCCCTGCGTGGACGGGCTTTCCCACAACGAGGCCGAGGAGATCACCAAGGACTGGGCCGCGGCCGGCACCGACGTACTGCTGCACGCCGTTCTGGAGACGGCGGAGATTGTTGAGTAAGGCTTCGGGGGATATGTTGGAACAGTCCTGTCGAGCGTCCGCAGCAGGTCCTGAAGAGGCGATGCCATGTCCGCACCGCGCGACGAGATCACCAACGAGCTTCTCTTCGAGACTCTCAAGGCGATCCAGCAGACGCTGGCCCGCCACTCCGACGACCTGCGCGAGATCAAGGAGCGACTGGGCAACACGGAAACCCAGATCGGCGGGCTTGCCGCGCAGTATGCCAGCCTGTCGGTGCGGCTGGACCGGCTGGACGCGCGGCTGGAACGGGTGGAGCGCCGGCTCGATTTGGTGGAAGGGTGAGCGAGAGCTGGTGGATTGTAATCATCCGGAAGAGTGCCTTCTTGTGAAGCGCTTGGTATCTGACAGCACATGGCGCGCGCCCCGATCGACGCATTAGGGCTTGCGGCGCTGAGGATGCGGGGGCTTCGGGAGTAGGACATGGAACCTGATCCGCCGTCTAAACGCATTTCCTGGGACTTCCCGAGAAAGTGGTGTGGCGCGATAGAATTGGGCAGCGTCATTGGCAGAAGGAGCTACGACTCATTGATTGACTTGACCCTGATTCACAAAGAAGGTCACTGGATTGAATACAATTTCAAATCATCCCGCAGGGATAAGGGAACTTACTTGTCTGGTGTAGATTCGGATGGAAGGTCATATGAACCCGACCGATTTGGGACTGTCAGTATGCCAGACAAGGTAGTGGCGTATCTTTGTACGAAGGCATTGCTGTCAGAGGACAATGGATTGTCTCGATCTGAGCTCATCGACCTACTGCGCGCTGTATCTATTTGCCTCGAGAGACTCGAATCCGTAAAGAAGGACGAAAAATGACGACCACCATCAAGAACGGCACCGTCGTCACCCATGACCTGACCTTCAAGGCCGACGTGAAGGTCGAGGGGGGGAAGATCGTCGAGATCGGGCAGGGGCTGACCGGCGGCGAGGAACTCGACGCCACCGGCTGCTACGTCATGCCCGGGGGCATCGACCCGCACACCCATCTCGAGATGCCCTTCATGGGCACCTATTCGGCCGACGACTTCGACAGCGGCACGCGGGCGGCGCTGGCCGGCGGCACGACGATGGTGATCGATTTCGCCCTGCCCTCGCCCGGCCAGGGCCTGCTCGACGCGCTGCAGATGTGGCACAACAAGTCCACCCGCGCGCATTGCGACTACAGCTACCACATGGCGATCACCTGGTGGAGCGAGCAGGTCTTCGACGAGATGCCGAAGGTCATCGAGCGGGGCATCACCAGCTTCAAGCACTTCCTCGCCTACAAGGGCGCGCTGATGGTCAGTGACGAGGAGATGTTCGCCTCGTTCCGGCGCGTGGGCGAGCTTGGCGGCGTCGCCATGGTGCACGCCGAGAACGGCGACGTGGTGTTCGAACTGCAGCGCAAGCTGATGGAGGAAGGCAATACCGGCCCC
>PUNI01000214.1 GCA_003551745.1 Paracoccaceae bacterium
CGGCCGCGAAGCTGCCGAAGCCCAGCGTCTCGTAATAGCGCGCGGCCTTTTCCACGCTGGCGCGCAGTTCGATGGCCAGTTCGGGGGTGGCGGCGCGGGCGGCCATGATCTCCTCGCAGCCGATCAGCTCGCCCGTCTCCTCGAAGATGCAGGTGGCACCCGCCGCGACCAGCCGGTCGAAGGCGATGCCGGCCGCCGGGTTGCCGGTGAGGCCCGAGGTGCCGTCGGAGCCGCCGCAAACGGTGCCGACGACAAGCTCCGAGACCTCCATCGGCATGGTGGGCGCGGCGGCGAGCTCGGCGGCACGGGCCTGCACCCAGTCGCGGCCCGCGGCGATCGTGGCCCGTGTGCCGCCGGCGTTCTGGATCACGAGGGTCTCGACCGGCCGGCCGCTGTCGGCCACCACGCGCCCAAGGCGGTGGCGGTCGAAGCTCTCGCAGCCGAGCGAGACGAGCAGCACCGCGCCCACATTGGGGTGGGTGCAGAGCCGTTCCATCATCTTCTGCGCATAGGCGTTCGGAAAACAGCCGGGAAAGCCGATCACATGCGCGGCCGCCCGGTCCACCGCGGCGATCTCGCGGGCGACATGGTGGGCGCATTCCACCAGATAGGCCACCGCCACCACATTGCGGATGCCCTTGCGCCCGTCGGCGCGGTGCCAGCCGCGCATCGGCGCGATCGGCGACATGCGGGTCATGGCTGCGTCTCCTCCGCCGGCCCCGCGTCGTCAGGCGACGCGTCCAGCGCATAGGTTGGGGTGTAATCGCTCTGCAGGTTGTGCAGATGCACATGCTCGCCCACCGCGATGGCCGCGCTGGCCGAGCCGATGGGGGCACCGTACTTGATCACCTTCTCGCCCGGGGCCATGGCCCGGCGGGCGATCTTGTGCCCGAGGCCGAGCCCGGCGGGAATGCGCACGCGGAAGCCCTCCACCACGATCTCCTCGCCTGCCGCGATCTGGTCGCGCAGCACGAAGACGCTGTCGCCGGGGGCGAGCAGCAGCAGGCGCGGGTCCGTGGAGAGATGGGACATGGCGGGAAGGCCCTCAGAACTTGCCGTGTTTCAGATAGGCCTCCTGCGGATCCACCCCCTCCAGGATCGCCTTGCGCACCAGGCTTTCGGTGTTCATGGCGGTGACGGCCGCCTCGATCACTTCGTCCAGCCGGGCGGCGGGGATGCGCACCATGCCGTCCCGGTCGCCATGCAGCCAGTCGCCGGGGGCGACCGCGACCTCGCCCAGCATGATCTCCCGTCCCGTGGCGGTGGGCAACCACATGCCCACCACATCGCGCGGGGTCTTGTGCGTGCCCCAGCAGCGGAACCCCAGCCGCAGCAGGAAACTGGTGTCGCGCAGCGCGCCATCGATGACGCAGCCCAGCACGCCCTTGCGGTGCAGCGTCTCGGCCGAAAGCTCGCCCATCTGCGCCACCAGATGGGTATGGGGCTGGCAGGTCCAGATGTGGCCCTCGGGTGCCGCCGAGAGAAGGCCGGTCCAGGCCAGCAGCGTTTCATGCGGGTCGGCGGTCTCGTCCAGCCGGCCCTCGATGGTGAAGGCGGGGCCCGTGAGCACCTCCTCGGGCTGCAGCGGGCGGATGCGCGGCGGCAGGGTGAAGTTGCGCAGCCCCATGGCACGCATCACGTCGTGCAGGACGGAGGTGTAGCAGCCCTCGAGCCGGGCGCGGCGGCCCGTGTCGCTCGTCTCGGCGTCAGTCATGGTGGAAGACCTCTTCCATCATCGCCCACCACTCGCCCTCCTTGCGGGTCTCCAGAGGCTGCTGGCAGGGCATGCAGACGTCCCACCATTCCTGGGTGCGGGGGTCGGCGGCCATCTTCGCGGCGTCGGCGGCGAAATCGGCGCCGGTGTATTCCCAGTAGCCGAAAAGCAGGTTCTCGGGCTCCTTCAGGAAGATCGAGTAGTTGGTGATGTTGCAGGCGCTGATCATGGCCAGGATGTCGGGCCAGACATCGGCGTGGAGCCGCTTGTAGGTGGCCACCTTCTCGGGCTTCAGCCCGATCACCATTCCCATCCGCTGCATCTCAGCCTCCCTTGCCGATCTCTGCGCTGCTGCCGGGCACGCACTGGGCGCGGATCGCCTGCCAGTCCCAGTCGATCCCCAGCCCGGGCATGTCCGGCGGATGCGCCCGCCCCGCGCGCAGATCGAGCCGCGAGGTGGTGATCGCGTCGAGCTGGGGGATGTATTCCAGCATCCAGCCGTTCGGCACCGCGCAGACGAGGCTGACATGCAGCTCCATCAGGAAATGCGGGCAGACGGGGATGTTGAACGCCTCGGCCATATGGGCGACCTTCAGCCAGGGCGTGATCCCGCCGATCCGTGCGGCATCCACCTGCACCACCCCGGCCGCGCCGCGGGCGAGGTAGTCCTTGAACTGGCTGGCCGAATAGAGGCTTTCCCCCACCGCGACCGGCACCCGCGAGCGGGCGGCGAGCACCTCATGCGCGCCGATGTCGTCGGCCGGCATGGGCTCCTCGAACCAGCTGATGCCGTGGCCCGCCAGCATGTCGGCGCGCCTCTGCGCCTCGTTGAGCGTGAAGGCCTGGTTGGCGTCGACCATCAGGTGGAAGCCGTCGCCCACGGCCGCCCGCACCGCCGCCAGACGAGCGGAATCCTCGGCCAGATGCGGCTTGCCGATCTTGACCTTCGCACCGGCAAGGCCGCGCGCGCGGACCGCCTGCGCATCCTCCACCAGAGCGGGCGTCTCGACGTGCAGCCAGCCGCCCTCCGTGGAATAGACCGGCACCGAGGGTTGCGCGCCCCCCGCGAGCCGCCACAGCGGCAGCCGGGCGCGGCGGCAGCGCAGATCCCACAGCGCGGTGTCGATCGCCGCCAGCGCCAGCGAGGTGAGCGCGCCGACCGCCGTGGCATGGGTGGCGAACAGAAGCTCGCGCCAGATCCCCTCCAATTCCTCGGCCTCGCGGCCGATCAGACGGGGCGCAAGGGTCTCGCGGAGGAGGCTGATCACCGCCGGCCCGCCGGTGCCGATGGTATAGGCATAGCCGGTGCCCTGCGCTCCGTCGGCATCGGTGACGGTGACGAGCGGCGTTTCCTGGCTGACGAAGCTCTGGATCGCATCGGTGCGGACGGTCTGCGGCTTCAGATCCACCATCCTCAGTTCGACACGTTCGATCCGGGCCATCAGCCGGCCTCCAGATTGCGGCCGGTGTCGGCGTCGAAGAGATGCGCGCGATCCAGCGAAAGCCGGCAGTTCAGCTGCTCGCCGGTGGTGACCAGCCGGGGCCCGTAGAGCTTGGCCAGAACCTCCTGTCCCGCCAGCCGCGAATAGATCAGGCTCTCCATCCCCAGCGGCTCTGCGATCTCCACCGTCAGGGGCAGCGTCGCACCCTCGCCTTCCTCCAGAAGCCCGTGGCCCTCCGGCGAGATGTCGTCGGCGCGGATACCGAGGATGACCCGCTGCCCCGCCGCCACCCGGCCGCGCAGCCGGGCCGGGATCGGCACCGCGGCGCCGCAGGCCAGACGCAGCGCGCCCCCGGCGACCTCGGCCGGAAGCTGGTTCATGGGCGGCGAGCCGATGAAGCCCGCCACGAAGGTGTTGGCGGGGTGGTTGAACACCTCCATCGGCGTGCCGACCTGGTCGATGTGGCCGTCGCGCATGACAACGATCCGGTCGGCCAGCGTCATCGCCTCCACCTGGTCGTGGGTGACATAGACGATGGTGCTTTCCACCTTCTGGTGCAGCTTCTTGATCTCGGCACGCATCTGGCCGCGCAGCTTGGCGTCGAGGTTCGATAGCGGCTCGTCGAA
>PUNI01000145.1 GCA_003551745.1 Paracoccaceae bacterium
AAGCCGCAGGGCTGGCAGAGCTATTACGACCTGCGCAACCGTCTGATCTTCGCCGCCACCCACCCCGACCGGGTGCGCCAGCTGGGCCTTGCCCATGTCGCGGGGCTGATCACCACCGCGATCCTGACCCACAGCTACGGCGTGGCCGAGTTGCGGATGCGCGCAGTGGAGGATTTCCTGCGCGGCCCCGACGCGCTGTTTTCCGAGGACCCCGAGGCGCTGCACGCCCGGGTGCTGGCACTGGCGCGCCGCGACCCGCCCGAGCGGCTGGAGGATCCGTCCTGGGCGATCTTCCTGCCCCGGCCCGGCCGGCCGCGGGGGGAAAGCATGGCCGCGCTGATCGCCCAGCAGGCGCTGTCGCTGCTGCGCACCGGGCTGGGGCCGCTGGACCGCAGTGGGCGCGTGCTGTTGCGCGACGCCGATGCCCATCCCCGCAACACCGCCGGGCGGGCCTATGTGCTGACCAACGGGGCGCGCAGCTTCCATGTCCGCTTCGTGCCCCGGCGCGGCCGGATGTGGGCGCTGATGCTGCGCGCGGCCCTGGTCGTGGGACGCTACCGCCGCCGCCGCACGGCTGCCGACCGGGCCTGGGCCGCCGGCATCGCCCGCTACCGCAGCCCCGACTGGTGGGCCGGCGTCTTCGCCAGGGCCCCCGACGCCGCCCCCGCATCCGCCCCACAGCCCGCCAACCGGAGCGCCGCATGAAGGTCTACATCTACACCATCCCCAAGGCCGGCACCTATCTGCTGGCCGAACTGGTCGCGCGGCTGGGCTTCGTGAACACCGGGCTTCACGTCAACCGGGATCGCTATCTCGACACCCTGTCGCTCGATGCCGAGACCAACGCGCGCTTCCCGTCCCGGGCCATGAAGAAGCAGCTATTCGTCCGCACCCTGAACCAGATGCAGCCGGGCGAGCTGGCCTTCGGCCATTTCCCGGTGCCGCTGATGGGCTGGATGTTCCCCGATTTCATGCATGTCTGCGCCTATCGCCACCCCCGCCGGACGCTGGTGTCGGAATTCATCGACTTCCGCTTCCGCCGCCAGGATGTCCGCTGGATCGCGCCGGAGGCCATCCCCGACGACCGCGACGCCTTCTGCGCCTTCCTCGGCCGCCAGGGCCCGGGGCACATGGCGATCTTCTCGCAGATGCTGGGCCTGACGCTGCTGCTGCAGGAGCCGCTGTGCACCCGGTTCCAGGACGGCGCGAAGTTCCACCTGCTGTCCTTCGACCGGCTGCGCGCCGACCCGGCCGAGGCCGAGCGGCTGGCGGGGTTCCTGGGGGCCGATCCGGCCGGGGCCCGCGCCGCCCATGCCGCCGCGCTGGCGGCCGAGACCAAGACCAAGGCGACCGACCTCGCCATCGACCGCGACGCGCTCTGGAGCGATGCGGCCGAGGCGCTCTATGCCAGGCTCGACGCCGAGGCCTATGTCCGGCGCGGCCGCGAACTGGGCTGGGACATATGATGCCGCATGCGGGACAGATCCGCGCCGCACAGGAGGGCGCACAGGAGGGCGCAGGGGCGCCCCCCCCCGCCTCCGCCCCGGCGGTGGCCCCGGGGCCCGGGGTGGGAACCGCCATGGCCGGGCGTCAGCGCCTGATCCTGCACATCGGCACCCACAAGACCGCCTCCAGCACGCTGCAGGCGCTGATGGCGCACAACCGTGCGGCGCTGGCGGCCCGCGGCGTCTGCTATCCCCGCACCGACCGGCCGCCCTTTCCCCAGCACCCCAAGCACAACAGCCTCTACGCCGCGCTCAACGGCGGCCCCGCGCAGACCCGGGCCGAGATCGACCTCCTTCTGCACGAGTTCCGCGCCAGCGGCGCCCACACCCTGGTGCTGAGCGCCGAAGGGCTGTCGACGCTCCCGGCCGCGGCGGTGGCCGGGCTGGCCCCGTTGACCGCGGGCTTCGCCACCGAGGTGGTGTGCTTCCTGCGCCGGCCCGACCGCTTCGTGGAGTCGCTGTGGAACCAGCGCTGCAAGACCGGTCGCGAGCAGCGCCACATCGACGATTTCCTGCGCCGGCCGCGGGTGCGGGCGCTGCTGGACTATCCCGCGATGCTGGACGCCTGGGCCGGTGTGGGCCGGGTCACCGCGCTGGGGTTCGAGGCCACGAGCGCCGCCGGGCTGGTGGCGGGGTTCAACGCCGCCACAGGGCTCGCGCTGCCCGCCGAGGAGGGGCGGCGGCGCAATGTCAGCCCCGGCATGCGCTGTGCGGCCATCATGGCCGGTCTGCAGCGGCGCGGCATCGTCGCGGACTGGCGCACGGTGGCGGCCGGGCTGGAGGGGGAGGACACGCGCCACGCCCTGGGCGCACGGCTGCGCGCCGAGATCCTGGAGGGCTGCGCCGCCCAGGCCGAGGATCTGGCGCGCCGCTACGGCGTGCGCTTCCCCGACGACCTCCCCGAGGAACCCGACGCCCCGCTGCCCCGCCCCCGCGCCGCCGAGCTGGACCGCATCGCGGCCCGGCTGCCCGCCGTCTCCGGCTGATCCCGAACCCCGCCGGCGCGCCTGCGGGGTCTGGGTGGCCCCTGCGCAGGCGCCGATCCGGGCCGCTCGGGGGACGGCGCGCGGCCCGGGGGGCCACCCGACACATCGCCGGAGACCCCGGCGATCCTTGCGCCAAAGCGACCAGGCCGCAAGGGCCGGTCCCCGGGATCTCCGGCCCTTGCGGCTCCGATCACAAACTCTGGCCGCAAGCGCCCACGCGGGTCCGGTGGTGGGTCCGGCGGTGGGGCCGGTCCCGCGTTATCCGGCCTCGGCGACCTCGCGGGATGGTTCGGAGGAGGTTCCCGGCAGGCCCTCGACGAAGGCCTGGGCGACGGCGGTGGGGTTCTTGACGTTGCCCGCGGCGATCTGGCGGATCAGCGATGTGGCCAGGGCATTGCGCTTGCGGCGGGATTTGCGCGGGTCTTCCAGCGCGCCGATGGCCTCCAGCCGGCGCCGGACGCCGGCGGCTGTCCGCGGCCCGCTCCCCTTCTTCACACCGAGGGGGGGGCTGTCGTCCCTGGCAGTGTCGTACTGGTCTTCGGTCATTGGAGATACCTCATGAATCCTTGGGCGGCCATGGTCGCTGCCCCATCCCGGACGGGGGTGCCGGGCGCCACCCAAGAGAGGTCCTGCAGACGCAGACCGGCGTGCCCCGGAGGACGCACGGGTATCCGATGCAGGGGCGTCCGACATGCCGCGAAAGACATGACCAGCGGCAAGATGATCATCGGGTTTCGCGCGCCGATCAAGCCAATTCGCGCAACCGACCCCTGGCGGCGGACCCCATCACACGAAGACGTGTCACAGGCTCTGGTCATAGGCGCCCACCGCGGGCTCGGTGCGGATCACGGCGTCGAGGGCCTGGAAGATCGCGCGCAGGTCCTCGCGGCTCTCGGGGCTTTCGCAGACCACCACCAGGTTGGGGGTGTTGGAGGACGCGCGCACCAGCGCGAAGCCGCCGTTGTCCAGCATCACCCGCGCGCCGTTGACCGTGACGATGCCGGTGATGGCGTGGTCTGCCAGGCGCCCGCCCGCCGCCGCCATCGCCTGCAGCCGCTCCACCAGCCGCGCCAGCACGGCGTATTTCTCCTCGTCGGCGCAGAAGGGCGACATGGTGGGCGAGGTGAAGGTCACCGGCAGGCCCCGGCGCAGGTCCGAAAGCCGCTGCCCGGCGTGGCGGTCCATCATGCGGCAGATCTCCACCGCCACGCGCATCCCGCAGTCGTAGCCGCGCCCGACGGGGGGGGCGAGGAAATAGTGCCCCGACTTCTCGAAGCCCGCCAGC
>PUNI01000063.1 GCA_003551745.1 Paracoccaceae bacterium
CGCTGCCGGCCGCCGTCAACCACGCCGCCTGGACGCATCGCGGCGGCAGCCCCACGCACACCATCGCGCATCCCGCGCTTTCGGCCCAGCCCACGCTGATCTGGAGCCGCCCGATCGGAGAGGGCGAGAGCCGGCGCTATCGGATCACCGCCGACCCGGTCGCCGCCGACGGGCGCATCTTCACCCTTGATGCCAGCTCCACCGTCGCTGCCACCGGCGCGGATGGCACCCCTCTTTGGAGCCGCGACATCACTCCGCCCTGGGCCGGGCGCGGGGCGCCGGCCTCGGGCGGCGGGCTCGCCTATGGCAACGGCCGCGTTTTCGTGGGTTCGGCCTTCGGTCAGCTCGTGGCGCTCGACGCCGCCAGTGGCGCCGAGATCTGGCGCCAGCGCTTTGACGCTCCGGTCACCGGCGCGCCGACGGTGCGCGGCAACCGGGTCTATGTGGTCTCGGCCGACAGCGGCGCCTATGCGCTGGACGCCGCCGATGGCAAGATCGTCTGGCAGCGCGTCGGCACGCCCTCGCCCTCGGCGATGACCGGCGGCCCGGCTCCGGCGCTGACCGATCGCGCCGTGCTGATGCCGCTCGCCACCGGCGATCTGGTCTCGCTGGTGGCCGACAATGGCGTCGAGCTGTGGAACCGCCGCATCGCCGGCGAGCGCACCGGCATCGCCGCGGCGGGCGTCACCGACATCTCCGGCGATCCTGTGGTGGTGGGCAATACCGTCTTCGTGGGCAACCGATCCGGCCGCGTCACCGCGCTGGACCTTGCCAGCGGCAGCCCGCAGTGGACGGCGCGCGAGGGCGCCTTCGGCCCGGTCTGGCCGGCGGGCGGCAGCGTGTTCCTGATCTCGGACCGGGGCGAGCTTCTGCGTCTGGACGCGCGTACCGGCGAGCGCATCTGGGGCATTCCGATGGCCCGTTTCCTCGACGAGCGCGAGCGCCGACGGGCCGAGGTGGTCGCCCATCACGGCCCCATCCTCGCCGGCGGGCGGCTGATCGTCGCCTCGAACGACGGGCTGATGCGCAGCTTCGATCCGGTCTCGGGCGCGCTGCTCGGCGCGGTCGAGGTGCCCGGCGGCGCAACCACACGGCCGATCGTGGTCGGCGGCACGCTCTATGTCGTCTCCACCGACGGGCGGCTCCACGCCTTCCGCTGACCCGCGCCGCGCCCGCTGGAGGGCTGCATGAGCTTCACGCTTGCCATCGTCGGCCGGCCCAATGTCGGCAAGTCCACCCTGTTCAACCGGCTGGTGGGCAAGCGGCTGGCTCTGGTCGACGACCGCCCCGGCGTCACCCGCGACCTGCGCGAGGGCGCGGCGCGGCTCTTCGATCTGCGCTTCACCGTGATCGACACCGCCGGGCTGGAAGATGCGACCGACGACAGCCTGCCGGGCCGGATGCGCAAGCTGACCGAACGCGCCGTCGCCTCTTCCGACATCTGCCTCTTTCTGGTCGATGCCCGCGCCGGCATCACGCCCGCGGATGCCGAGCTTGCCGAGATCCTGCGCCGCCGGGCGCAGCATGTTATCCTTGCCGCCAACAAGGCCGAGGGCCGGGCCGGCGAGGCCGGGATCCTTGACGCCTACGCCCTCGGCCTCGGCGAGCCGGTGCGGCTGTCGGCCGAACACGGCGAGGGGCTCGACGAGCTCTACGACCTCCTCCGTCCGCTCGCCGAGGGCTTCGAGGCGCAGGCCGCCGCGGAAGCACCCGAAACCGATGTGGACGTGGATCAGGAGGAGGACGGCCCGAGCGCGCCCACCGCCGCGCGGCCCCTTCAGATCGCGGTCATCGGCCGGCCCAACGCGGGCAAGTCCACCCTCGTCAACGCGATCCTCGGCGAGGAGCGGCTCTTGACCGGCCCCGAGGCCGGCATCACCCGCGATGCGATCTCGGTGGCGACCCACTGGAACGGCACGCCGGTCCGCATCTTCGACACGGCGGGCATGCGCAAGCGCGCCCGGGTGCAGGACAAGGTCGAGAAGCTCTCGGTCGCCGACGGGCTGCGCGCGGTGCGCTTCGCCGAGGTGGTCGTCGTGCTGCTCGACGCGATGATCCCCTTCGAGACGCAGGACCTGCGCATCGCCGATCTTGCCGAGGAGGAGGGTCGCGCGGTGGTGGTGGCGGTGAACAAGTGGGATCTGGTCGAGAGCCGGCAGGCCCGGCTGAAGGAACTGCAGGCCGCCTTCGACAGGCTCCTGCCGCAGCTCCGCGGGGCGCCGCTTGTGGCGGTCTCGGCGGTAACGGGGCAGGGCCTCGACCGGCTCCATGACGCGGTGCGCGCCGCCCATGGGATCTGGAACCGACGGGTGCCCACAGCGCGCCTCAACCAGTGGCTCGCCGGCATGGTCGCGGCGCACCCGCCCCCGGCGCCGGGCGGGCGGCGGGTGAAGCTGCGCTACATGACCCAGGTGAAGACGCGGCCCCCCGGCTTCGTACTGATGTGCTCGAACCCCGAGGCGCTGCCCGACGCCTATCGCCGCTATCTGATCGGCGGCCTGCGCGAGGCTTTCGACATGCCCGGCACGCCGATCCGCCTGACCCTGCGCAGCCAGGCCGAGAAGAACCCCTACAGGGGCCGCAAGGCGCCGGGCCCCTCGAAGCTGCGCAAGCACCTGCGGCCGGCCCGCCCGGCTCGCCCGGCCCGGCCGCGCTAGCCGTCCGATGCTTCCTCGGTCTCGATCTCGGCGCGCGCCTCCAGCGTGCGGTGCACCGGGCAGCGGTCGGCGATCTGCATCAGCCGAGCGCGCTGCTCGGCGTCGAGATCGCCCTCCAGCCGGATCAGCCGCCGGAACCGGTCGATCTTGTGGCCCTTCTCGCAGTCGGCGCAGTCCTCGGCATGGACCTTGGCATGGGTCACGTCCACCGCGACGTGGTCGAGCGGCCATTTCTTGCGCCGGGCATACATGCGGATCGTCATGGTGGTGCAGGCGCCGAGCCCCGCCGCCAGGAGGCCGTAGGGCGAGGGGCCGCGGTCGCTCCCGCCATGGCCGGCCGGCTCGTCGGCCTGCAGATGGTGGGGCCCGGCCATGATGTCCTGCAGGAAGCCGTCGGGGTCGGCTTCGCTGACGCGGGTCACACCCTCGGGCGCGGCCGCCGGCGGGGCAGGGGGCGCGAGGTGGAGATAGCGCACCGCCCAGGCGGCGATCACGCCGGCCGCATAATCGGCATCGGCGGCGCGGCTCAGCAGATGGTCGGCATCGTCGAGCGTGACGAAGCTCTTCGGGTGCTTCTTGGCGGTGAAGATCCGGGTCGCGTTGTCGATCCCTACCACCCTGTCACCCGGTGCGTGGAGCACCAGAAGCGCGGCCTTCATCGCGGCGAGGTCATCGCCCAGATCGCCGGTGCAGACATCCTCGACGAAGTCGCGTCCGATCCGCACCGGGTGGCCGCCCAGATCGACCTCGGCCGCGCCCTCGCTTCGGATCGTCTCCAGCGCCTCTTCGAAATGCCGCGTCACGTGGCCCGGATCGAAGGGCGCGGCCAGCGTCGCCACCGCACGCACCGAGCCGATGCGCCCCGCCGCCCGGATCGCCGCCGCCCCGCCCAGCGAGTGGCCGATCAGGAGCTCTGGTGCCAGCCCGCGGTCGCCCAGCGCCGCCGCGGCCGCCTCCAGATCGGCCGCGTTCGAGGCGAGGGTCGTCTCGGCGAAGGCGCCCTCCGACTGGCCGAGCCCGGTGAAGTCGAAGCCCAGCACCGCGAACCCCTCCGCCGCCAGCCGGCGGGCGATGCGGCGTGCGGCCACCAGGTCCTTCCCGCAGGTGAAGCAATGGGCCATCAGCGCGGTCGCCCGCGGCGCGCCTGCGGGCAACTCCAGCCGGCCCGTCAACTCGTGCCCGGCATGGCCGGGAAACCTCAGCGTCTCGCTGCGCATGACATGCTCCTTTTCTTCGCGCCCGGGCTGGCGCCACGGAACGGCCCCTCGCCAAGGCGTCTGCCATGGTCTAACGCTTGCGCATGGCGATCCTCCAGTCCCGGCTGCCTTTCGCCCTATGGGTCGATCCGCGCCAGCGGCGGCTGCCGGGCATCCAGCCGCTCGCCCCGGAGGACTGGCTGCTGGTCGACGACGCCTTCGCCGCGCAGATGGCCGAGCGCGACCGGCTGATCGCCACGCGCCCCCGCGAGGTGCACGCGCTGCTGCCCGAGGCCATGCCCGCGGCGCGGGAACTGCTGGCGCGGCTGCTCGCGGAGCTGCGCCGCAGCCCGGGCTATGCGGTGGGCGCAGCCTCTGTCACCCGGCCCGACGGCGTCACTGTGGCAATCGAGGCCGACCGACCGCTCCTGACCGCCGGGCGGCTGGGGCAGGCCGATCTCTGCCTGATGGAGCGGCGGGGCGATGCGCATGTGCTGACCGGCGCGATCCTGTGCTTTCCCGCCGGCTGGACACTAGCCGAGAAGCTCGGCCGCCCGCTCGTGCGCATCCATGCTCCGGTGCGGGAGTATGACGGCGGGCTCGCGGCCCGCGTGCAGCGGCTCTTCGATGCGATCCGGCCCGAACAGCCGCTCTGGCGCGTCAACGTGCTGGCCTATGCCGAGCCCGCGCTCTTCGCCCCGCGCACCGAGGCCGACCCGCGTCCCAACCCCTCAGGCCGCGGCGCCTTCGTCCGCTCCGAGCGGCAGTGCCTGCTGAGACTGCCGGACACCGGCGCGGTCGTGTTCTCGATCCACACCGCCGTCGTGCGCCGCGGGAACCTGACGGCCGAGCAGGAGGCCGCCTTCGCCGAACTTCCCCCCGCCCCGTCGCGCGAATCGGCCTGAGCCGGGCGCGCCTCAGCCCCGCCGCCTGCGCGCCCCGCGGCCCGACCGCCCGCCGCTCGCCGCCCCGGCGGCGGCCTCGGCGCTGGCCTCGGCAAAGCTCGCGCCCGCCTTCACCGCCTCCAGCACCCGCGCGAAGCGGATCCACTCTCCGCCGTTCGGATCGTGGTTCATCAGCAGGTTCGCCGCCCGCACCGCCTCCATCTCGACGCTGCGCACCGGGTTCATGATCGCGCTGGTCATGCCCGCGCAGATCGCCATCGGCAGGAAGGCCGCATTGATGCCGTGCCGGTTGGGCAGGCCGAAGGAGACGTTCGACGCGCCGCAGGTGGTGTTCACGCCCAGCTCCGCGCGCAGCCGGCGGACCAGCGCGAACACCTGCTGCCCGGCGCTGGCCATCGCGCCCACCGGCATCACCAGCGGATCGACCACGATGTCATGGGCCGGAATGCCGAAATCCGCCGCCCGCTCGACGATCTTCTTCGCCACCGCGAAGCGCACGTCGGGGTCCTCGCTGATCCCGGTGTCGTCGTTCGAGATCGCAACCACCGGCACGTTGAACTTCTTGACCAGTGGCAGCACCAGCTCCAGCCGCTCCTCCTCGCCGGTGACCGAGTTCAGCAGCGGCCGGCCATGCGCCATCTCAAGCCCGGCTTCGAGCGCAGCCGGAACACTTGAATCGATGCATAGAGGAACATCCACAAGCCCCTGAACGAGCTCGATCATCTGCCGCATCAACGGCGGCTCGGTCTGGTTCGGGTCGGGATTCGAATTGTAGACCACCCCCGCATTGACATCGAGCACCATCGCCCCGCAGGCGACCTGCTCCAGCGCATCCTTCTCGACAGTGGAGAAATCGCCCGCCTCCAGTTCGGCGGCGAGCTTCTTGCGGCCGGTGGGGTTGATCCGCTCGCCGATCACGCAGAACGGCTCGTCAAAGCCGATGACGACGGTTTTTGTTTTCGATTCAATAACAGTGCGCGACATTCCTCATCCTTCTTCCGAGGCCGGCACGGCTGCGGCGCCGCCATGGGCCCGGGCCCAGCCGGCGCTGGCCGCGATGCCGCCCAGCGGAAACAGGTGCACCGCTGCGACCGGCCCGCCGGGGTCGGCCGTCACATGGGCTGCAAGCGCGGCGGCCACCTCGGTCGGCTCGAACGGCGTCACCAGCTTGGTCACATCCCGCGCCCGCCGCTGCAACACCTTCAGCGAGGGACCCACCCCGCAGGCGACGGCGAACTTGATCAGCGTCTGCAGCTTCGCGGGCCCGGCAAGCCCGACATGGATCGGCAGGCCGATCCCGGCCGCCTGCACCCGCGCGGCCCAGGCAAGCACCGGCGCGGCGTCAAAGGCGAACTGGGTGACGATGGCCATCTCGGTCCCGGTCGCGGCGGCCCAGTCAGCCTTGCGCCGCAGCGCCTGCATCAGCACCGCCTCGCCGCCCTTCGCGGCGATGTCGCGGTTGCCCTCGGGGTGGCCGGCGACATGCACCCGCTCGAAGGCATCGAAATGCCCGGTCTCCAGAAGCTGCATCGCGCAGTGGAAACCGCCCGCCGGCTTGACCGGGCTGCCGCCAAGGATCAGCGCCTGCCGCACATCGGCCTCGCCGCGATAGCGCGCCACCAGATCGTCGAGCGTGCGGCGGTCGGGCAGAACCCGGGCCGGGAAATGCGGCATCGGCTCGAACCCCTCGCGGCGCAGCCGCGCGGCGGTGGCCACCATCTCGGCCGGCTCGGTGCCGGCGATATGCGCGATGTAGACGCGCGTGCCCACCGGCAGCAGGTCACGAAAGCTCGGGACCTTCGCGGCGGTGCGCGGCATCACCTCCAGCGAATACCCCGAAAGCAGCGATTCCAGCGGTGCCGGGGCGGGGCGCAGGGCGCGGCGGAAACTCAGAAGCGACATGAGGGCCTCCCAGGCACGGGTCATTCCGGCGCGGCACCCGGCCCGCTCACGCAGACCGGCCGCCGTTCTCCACGAGGGCCTTCAGCCGGCCCGCGTCATACTCCGCCTCGAGCCGGGCGGCCTCGGCGGCGGCCACCTCCTCGGGCGCGCCGGGCCGCTCGAAGGGCAGGCCGCGGCGCCATTCGGCGAGGTAGGCATCGCTGTCCCGCGCCCCCACCCGCATCGCGCAGCGGTCGATCGCCTGCTCGAACCGCTCCGAGAGCTGGACCTTCGCCGCCCCGCGCCTGCCGCGCCCGCCCGCCCCGGCGATCACCTGGGCCGGGATGTCGCGCCAGTAAACCACGGTGACCTGCGCCATGAACCGTTGCTCCCTTGCCCCCCTTACGCCGGGCGCCCCCGCCGGCCTGCCCGGTTTGCGACCTCCGCGGCGGGGATTGCGACGCCGTTCTTCTATCCCTGCGGCGTGTGGCCGCCCAGCCCGCACCGACGCCCTCCGATGGGAATAATTCTCATGCAGATGATGAGCCGCAACCGACGGTTGCAACGGGAGGACTTGCGCTAGCGCCGCCCGCGGCTTACCCTCGCGTCAACCAGAATTTGGAGGGCGAGATGACGCCCGAGCGTCCCCGGGGGGTGGACGCTGCTGCCCAAGTGTTCGAGGCGCCGGCGCCCCCCATGCCGGATCGCGGCCCGCTCTACGCGGCGCTGGATCTGGGCACGAACAGTTGTCGGATGCTGATTGCCCGTCCGGCGGGCCGGAGCTTCCATGTCGTCGACAGTTTCTCGAAGACGGTGCAGCTGGGCACCGGGCTGGAGGCGTCGGGCCGGCTGGTGCCGGTGGCGATGGAGCGCACCATCCAGGCCTTGCGCATCTGCCGGCGCAAGCTCGAGCGCCATCACGTGCGCCGGATGCGGCTGGTCGCCACCGAGGCCTGTCGCCGGGCCAGCAACGCGGCCGAATTCATCCGCCATGTCCACCGCGAGACCGGGCTGCGCCTGGAGGTGATCCCGACCGAGGAGGAGGCGCGGCTCGCCGTCGTCTCCTGCGCCTCGCTGGTCTCGCGGCGTACCGAGCAGCTGCTGGTCGTCGACATCGGCGGCGGGTCGACCGAACTGGTGTGGATCGATCTCTCCGGGGTGCCGCCGGAGTCGCGCGTCGCGGCGATCATGTCGCTGCATGCGGGCTTCGAGCCGTCGTCCGATTGCGATCATCCGCCCGCCCGCGTGGTCGACTGGATCAGCGTGCCGCTGGGGGTGGCCACGCTGAAGGACCAGTTCTCCGATGTCGAGGATGATGCCGCGCGCTTTGCGCTGATGAGCTGGCATTTCGAGGAACAGCTCGCGGATTTCTCGCCCTATGCCCGGGAACAGGCCCGCGAGGGCTTCCAGGTCATCGGCACCTCGGGCACGATCACCACCGTCGCCGCCTCTTTCCTCGGGCTCAGGCGATACGACCGCAACCGGGTGGATGGCCTGCGCATGACCTCCGACCAGATCGACCAGGTGATCCGCGAATACCTCGCCCTGGGGCCGGAGGGGCGGCGGGCCGATCCGCGCATCGGCCGCGACCGGCACACGCTGATCATGTCGGGCGCGGCGATCCTGCAGGCGTTGCTGAGGGTCTGGCCGACCGACCGGATGTCGGTCGCCGATCGCGGGCTGCGCGAGGGGCTGCTCTTCGCGCAGATGTCGCGCGACGGCGTGCTCTCCGCCGAGGCGGACTGAGGATGGCGAAGGTGTCGGGCGGCGCGAAGGGCGGGTCGGGCCGGGGCCAGCGCGAGCTGCGCGTTAAGGTCAAGACGGCGCGCGGGCGCAAGCTCTCCTCCACCCGCTGGCTCGAACGCCAGCTCAACGACCCCTATGTGCAGCGCGCCAGGGCCGAGGGCTATCGTGGCCGTGCCGCCTTCAAGCTGATCGAGCTCGACGACCGCTTCGGCTTCCTGCGCCCCGGCGCGCGGGTGGTCGATCTGGGCTCGGCGCCCGGTGGCTGGCTGCAGGTGGCGGTGGCACGGGTGAACGCCCTGGGCGACCGGCCCGGCAAGCCGGTGGGCCGTGTGCTCGGCATCGATCTGCAACAGGTCGAGCCGCTGCCCGGTGCCGAGACCCATGTGCTCGATTTCCTCGCCGAGGGCGCCGACGTTCAGGTGCGCGACTGGCTCGGCGGGCGCGCCGACGTGGTGCTCTCCGACATGGCGGCAGCGTCCTCCGGGCACCGGCAGACCGATCATCTGCGCATCGTGGCCCTCTGCGAGGCGGCGGCCGAGTTCGCCCTCGACGTGCTGGAGGAGGGCGGCACCTTCGTCGCTAAAGTGCTCGCCGGTGGCGCCGAGGGCGGGCTGCAGGCGCGGCTCAAGCAGGGCTTCGCCAGGGTTGCCAACGTCAAGCCGCCCGCCAGCCGCGCCGACAGCGCCGAGAAATACGTGGTCG
This sequence comes from Paracoccaceae bacterium, assembly GCA_003551745.1. Lineage (GTDB taxonomy): Bacteria > Pseudomonadota > Alphaproteobacteria > Rhodobacterales > Rhodobacteraceae > Rhodobaculum. The sequence continues at coordinate 9,088 of PUNI01000063.1, forward strand.
CCACCGGCTTTCGCGGCCGGCCGCAGCCGGCGGAGGGCGCATGGAAACAGCCTTTTGCGCTGCGAGTCTCACCTGATGCCGAAGGATCGCCATGCCATCCGGCCGGGCGAGCTGCGTCTGCCCTTCGATCCGGTGGCGCACACCGAGGCGGGTGTCGTCTTCATCGGCGTCGCCCGCACCGGCTGGACCGACGACGACTGCCCCAAGAACATTGGCGCCGCCCGCGCCACCGGGCGCGCCGCCCGGCTTGAGATCGCCGCGCCCTACCGTGCCGGTCTCGCCGGCCTCGCGCCCGGCATGGGGCTGGTGCTTTTGACCTGGCTCGACCGGGGCCGGCGCGACCTGATCGTGCAGAAGCCGCGGCACCGCGAGACCGCCGCCGGCGTCTTCGCCCTGCGCTCCCCGGTCCGCCCCAACCCCATCGGGCTGGCCAGCCTGCGCTGCACCGGCCTCGATGCCGCGGCGGGGCTGGTCGAGGTGGACGCGCTCGACGTGCTCGACGGCACGCCGATCCTCGATCTCAAGCCCTGGATCCCGGCGGTCGACATGCCGCCCGATGCGCCACCCGGCCCCCCGTCGGCCACCCGGCCCGGCACCGGCTGACCCGCCATCGCTCAGCTGCGGTGGCGGTCCTCGAAGCGGGGCAGCATGGCCGAGAAATCCTTGCCCAGGCCGCCCTCGTCCTCGACGAAGCGCTCGTAGAGCTGCATAGCGAGCTGGCCCATTGGCGTATCGGCGTCCGCCTCCGTGGCCGCCAGCTGGCTCAGCCGCAGGTCCTTCAGCATCAGCTCGGCGGCGAAGCCCGGGCGATAGCCGTTGTCGGCCGGGCTCTTCGGGCCGATTCCCGGCGCCGGGCAGTAGGCGTTCATCGACCAAGAGTAGCCCGAAGAGGTCGAGACCACATCGAACATCTTCTGACGGTCGAGCCCCAGCCGGTCGGCCAGCGCGAAGGCCTCGCAGGTGGCGATCATGGTGACCCCGAGGATCATGTTGTTGCAGATCTTCGCCGCCTGCCCGGCGCCGGCCTCGCCGCAATGGACCGCCCTCGAGCCCATCACCTCGAAGAGCGGTCGGACCTTTTCGAAGGCGTCCACGGGCCCGCCGGCCATGAAGGTCAGCGTGCCCGCCGTGGCGCCGCCCACCCCGCCCGAGACCGGCGCATCCACCGCCATCCGCCCGGCCGCGGCGGCCTGCGCCGCCACGGCGCGGGCGCTGTCGACATCCACCGTCGAGCAATCGAGCAGCACCGCGCCCTCCGCCAGCGCCGGGATCACCGCATTGGCCACTGTGCGCAGGATCTCGCCATTGGGCAGCATGGTGATGACTACCTCGGCGTCCACGGCGGCCTGGGCGGCGCTGCCGGCCGGGGTGACGCCCTCGGGGCAGGGGGCGGAGACGTCGAAGCCTTTCACCTCATGGCCGGCCTTCGCCAGATTGGCCGCCATCGGCGCGCCCATGTTGCCCAGCCCGATGAACCCGATCCTCATGGCATCTCCTCCGCGAGTTGCAACTCCTCCGCGCCGAGCGGGGCCAGCATGGCGCCGACCTCGTCCGCCGTCACCGCCCCGGGGCCGGCATGGCGCCAGCGGGGCGCGTTGTCCTTCTCGATGATGGCGGCGCGGATCCCTTCCAGGAAGTCGCCATGCTCCATCGCCCGGTGGGTGAAGCGGTATTCCTGCCCCAGCGCGGCGCGCAGGCTCGCCTCCGGGCCGAGGCGGGCCAGCATCTCCAGCGTGCAGGCCATCGAAAGCGGCGCATTGCGCGCGAGTGCCTTGCCCGCCGCTTCCGCCCAGGGGTCGGGCGCTTCCGCCACCCTCCCGACGATATCGGCCAGGCTTCCGGGGGCGAAGGCGGCGGCGATGGTGCCGGCGTCGCGGGCGAGCGGGCTCTCGGGGGGTGCCGCGGCGCGCTCGACCACCAGCGCGGCATCACCCGTCGCCACCAGCGCCTCCACCAGCGCCGGCCAGTCCTCGTCCGGCAGGAAGTGATCCGCGAAGCCCGCGAAGATCGCGTCGCCGGGGCCCATCCGTGCCCCGGTCAGCCCCAGATAGCGGCCGAGCCCCTGCGGCGCCCGGGCGAGCAGCGCGCTGCCGCCCACATCCGGCACCAGACCGATCCCGCATTCCGGCATGGCCACCCGCGCGCTCTCACCTACCACCCGATGGCTGGCATGGCAGCCCACACCCACGCCGCCGCCCATCACGAAGCCCTGCATCAGGCTGACCACCGGCTTCGGATAGGCCGCAATCCGCGCGTTCATCGCATATTCGTCGCGCCAGAACCGCCGGCCATAGTCGTAATCGCCGGCCATGCCGGTGCGATACATCTCGGCGATGTCGCCGCCCGCGCAGAACGCCCGCGTGCCCTCGGCGTCGATCAGCACCAGCGCGACGGCCGCATCGTCCCGCCACGCCCTCAGCGCGGTGTCGATCTCGGTCACCATGCCATAGGTCAGGGCGTTCAGCGCCTCCGGCCGGGCCAGCGTGATCCGCCCGGCGCGCCCCTCGACGCGGATCGCGACCTCGCCCATGGATCAGCCCCGGGCCGCCAGCATGTGGCGGGCGGTGATCAGGCGCATGATCTCGTTGGTGCCTTCGAGGATCTGGTGCACGCGCAGGTCGCGCACGATCTTCTCCACGCCGTAGTCGGCCAGATAGCCGTAGCCGCCGTGGAGTTGCAGGCAGGCGTCGGCCACCGCGCTGCCGGCCTCGGTGACGAACTTCTTGGCCATGGCGCAGTGCTTGGGCGCATCCGGCGCGCCGGTGTCGAGCTTCCAGGCCGCCTGATAGAGGAATACCCGCGCCGCCTGCAGCGCGATCTCGCAATCCGCCACCCGGAACTGCAGCGCCTGGAACTGGTCGAGGCTCTGCCCGAAGGCCTTGCGCTCGCCCATGTAGGACAGCGTCGCCTCCAGCGCCGCCTGCGCCGCGCCGAGCGAACAGGCCGCGATGTTGAGCCGCCCGCCGTCGAGCCCGGCCATGGCATAGCGGAACCCCGCTCCCTCCTCGCCGATCAGGTTCTCCGCCGGCACCGGGCAGCCGTCCATCTGCACCTGCCGTGTGGGCTGCGAGCGCCAGCCCATCTTGTCCTCCAGACCCCCGTAACTCAGCCCCTCGGCGCCATGTTCCACCACCAGCGTGGAAATCCCTCGCGCGCCCTCGCCGCCCGTCCGGCACATGACGACATAGGCATCCGAATAGCCGCCGCCCGAGATGAAGGCCTTGGTGCCGGTCAGCCGCCAGCCCTCGTTGGTCCGCTCCGCCCGGGTCCGCAGCGCCGCGGCGTCCGAGCCCGAGCCCGGCTCGGTCAGGCAGTAGGAGAGCACCGTCTCCATCGCCAGCGCGCCGGGCAGCACGCGCGCCTTGATCTCGTCCGAGCCGTAGCGGTCGATCATCGCCGCGCACATGTTGTGGATCGACAGGAACGCCGCCACCGAGGCGCAGGAGCGCGACAGCGCCTCGAACACCAGCGCCGCGTCGAGCCGGGTCAGCCCCGATCCGCCCGCGGCCTCCGAGACATAGAGCCCGCCGAAGCCCAGTTCGGCGAGCCGCGGCCAGAGCTCGCGCGGGATCGTGCCCTCGGCCTCCCAGGCGCGGGCATGGGGGGCGATGTGATCGGCGCCAAAGCTCGCCGCCACCTCGAAGATCGCCTGCTGTTCCTCGGAAAGCGCGAAGTCCATCGGCCCGTCTCCTCCCCACTGGCCCGTGCCCGTCAGTTGCCGGGTTTTGCGGCAGCGGTCAAACGGGTTCTGCCCGCCGCTGATGTGCCGTCGCCGGCTTGCCGCAGCGACCGCCTCGGCGATGGGCTTCCGAACAAGCCATGGCAGACTGATCCGACGCCGGAAAGCGACGGCTCGAACGTGGCTCGGCGCAAGCGGCGACCGCACGCGTTGGCACACTCAAGCCATCAGCCGCGCAGGGAGTATCGGGTGGCGGCTCAGTCCATCGCCTTGAAGTGGAACTCGCCGCCTTCCTTCAGGCCGGAGGGCCAGCGGGCGGTGACGGTCTTGGTGCGGGTGTAGAAGCGGAAGGCGTCGGGGCCGTGCTGGTTGAGGTCGCCGAAGCCCGATTTCTTCCAGCCGCCGAAGGTGTGGTAGGCCAGCGGCACCGGGATCGGCACGTTGATGCCGACCATGCCGATGTTGATCCGGTTGGCGAAGTCGCGGGCGGTGTCGCCGTCGCGGGTGAAGATGGCGGTGCCATTGCCGTATTCGTGGTCCATGGCGAGCCTGAGCGCCTCGTCATAGGTCTTCGCGCGGACGGTGGAGAGGACGGGGCCGAAGATCTCGGTGCGGTAGATCTCCATGTCCGGGGTGACATGGTCGAACAGGTGCGGGCCCACGAAGAAGCCCTCCTCATAGCCCTGCAGGCGGAAGTTGCGGCCGTCCACCACCAGCTTCGCGCCCTGCTCGACACCGGATTCCACCAGGCCCAGAACCCGCCGCTTGGCCTCGGCGGTCACCAACGGGCCATAGTCGACATCCTCGCCGGCGGTGTAGGGGCCGACCTTCAGCTTCTCGACGCGCGGCACCAGCTTCTCGATCAGCGCGTCGGCGGTGGCCTCGCCCACCGGCACCGCGACCGAGATCGCCATGCAGCGCTCGCCGGCCGCGCCATAGCCGGCGCCCACCAGCGCGTCGGCGGCCTTGTCCATGTCGGCGTCGGGCATGACGATCATGTGGTTCTTCGCGCCGCCGAAGCACTGCACGCGCTTGCCGTTGGAACAGCCCCGGCCGTAGATGTATTCGGCGATGGGGGTGGAGCCCACGAAGCCGATGGCGGCGATGGCGGGGTTGTCGAGGATGGCGTCCACCGCCTCCTTGTCGCCGTTGACGACCTGAAGGATGCCGTCGGGCAGCCCCGCCTCCTGCAGCAGTTCGGCGAGCATCAGCGGCACCGAGGGGTCGCGTTCCGAGGGTTTCAGGATGAAGGCATTGCCGCAGGCGATGGCCGGGGAGAGCTTCCACATCGGGATCATGGCGGGGAAGTTGAAGGGCGTGATGCCCGCCGCCACCCCCAGCGGCTGGCGCATGGAATAGAGGTCGATGCCGGGGCCGGCGCTGTCGGTGAACTCGCCCTTCAGCAGATGCGGCGCCCCGATGCAGAACTCCACCACCTCGAGGCCGCGCTGGATGTCGCCGCGGGCGTCGGGCAGCGTCTTGCCGTGCTCGCGGCTGAGCGCCTCGGCGAGTTTGTCCATGTCTCGGTTGATGAGGCGGGCGAATTCCATCAGAACGCGGGCGCGGCGCTGCGGGTTGGTGGCACCCCAGGCCGGCTGCGCGGCAGCGGCCGAGGCGACGGCGGCGTCGAGCTCGGCCTTGGTGGCGAGCGGCACGCGGGCCTGAACCTCGCCGGTGTGGGGGTTGTAGACGTCGGCGAAGCGGCCCGAGGTGCCGGCCACGCGCTTGCCGTCGATCCAGTGGCTGAGGTCCTGCATGCTGTCCTCCCGAAGCAGTCGGCGGCAGCATAGGCGGGCACAAATCCCGAGGAAAGGGGGGCATGCGGGCACGCCGATGCAAGGCCGGTTCAGGGCCGATGCAGGCCCGATGCAGCGACCGTTGCAGGGCGGGTGCCGGGCGTCACTGCGGCACGGTGCGCGGCGGCATGCCGAGACTTGACAGAGCCGCCGCGCCGGCGGACGCTGAAATCCTGCGGAGGAGAAGGAGCTTTTCATGCTGGTGCATCAGATCATGCGGGCCAAGCGCCGCCACGCCGAGGAGGTGGTGACCATCACGCCGGACCGCAGCGTGGCAGAGGCCGCGCAGCTCCTGTCCGACCGGGGCATCGGCGCGGTGGTGGTCTCGCCCGACGGCAACCGGGTGGCCGGCATCCTGTCCGAGCGTGACATCGTGCGCGAGGTGGGCCGCCGCGGGCCGGACTGCCTGAAGGACAAGGTGAGCGCGATGATGACCGGCGAGATCATCAGCTGCGCGCCCGAGGACATGGCCGACGAGGTGCTGGCGAAGATGACCGGCGGGCGCTTCCGCCACATGCCGGTGCTGCGCGACGGGCAGATGGTGGGGCTGATCTCGATCGGTGATCTGGTGAAGGCCCGGCTGGACGAACTGGCGATGGAGAAGGAAGCCCTCAAGGGCATGATCATGGGATACTGAGCCGTCTCCGGGCCGGTCCCGGCGCGCGACGGCTGGCGGGGCGCTCCTGTGGCGGTGCGGCCGCCCTGGCACGGCCCGGAGCGGGGGGCTTGCATAACCGCCCGCAATGGCGTTGCCTGCGCCTCAAAAAGCCGCGAGGGACACCGCCATGCGCATCGGCCTCTATCCGGGCACCTTCGACCCGCTGACGCTCGGCCATCTCGACATCATCGGCCGCGCCGCCGCCCTGGTCGACCGGCTGGTGATCGGGGTCGCGATCAACCGCGACAAGGGGCCGCTGTTCGCGCTGGAGGAGCGCGTGGCGATGATCGAGGCCGAGACGGCGGCGCCGGCGGCAAGGCTCGGTGTCGAGATCGTCGCCCATCCCTTCGAGAACCTGCTGATCGACTGTGCCCATGAAGTCGGCGCGCAGGTGATCATCCGCGGGCTGCGGGCGGTGGCGGATTTCGAATACGAGTTCCAGATGGTCGGGATGAACCGCGCCATGGACGACCGGATCGAGACGGTCTTCCTGATGGCCGAGGCCCGCCACCAGGCCATCGCCTCGAAGCTGGTCAAGGAGATCGCCCGGCTCGGCGGCGACGTGTCGCGGTTCGTGCCGCCGGCGGTGGCGCAGGCGCTTCGCGACAGGTTCGCCGCCTGAGGATGCCGCGGCAACCGGCTCCCCTCAACACTTGCGCGCGCTCTTCCCGGAGGCAGGGCGGGTGCCAACGGGGCCGGTGAATGCTCAAGAGCTAGTGTTCGCCACCTGACGAAAGGTTCCCGCGCCCCATGCAAAGCTGTCGTAAGGGGCAGCTATGCGGGACGCAGGGCAATCGCATATGGCTCATTCGATCGCCAAGCCATTGAGAACGTTGCGAAGGAAGTCGTCGTCCCAGCCGGCTCGCTTGAGCTTGATGGAGAGGGAGCCGGTCGACGTATCCCTGC
>PUNI01000003.1 GCA_003551745.1 Paracoccaceae bacterium
CGAAGAGGTCGACCGGGCCTTTCGCGACAACGGCCTGACCGCCGCCATCACCCGCCGGGCCTTCACCAACGACGCGATGCTGGCACGCCTCGACCGCGAGCTCCTGATCGAGCGGGATCGGGTGGACAGGCAACGCGCCGAGGACCGCAAGGCCGATGCCGACCGGCTGGAGCGCATCGAGGGCGACATCCGCGCCATGCGCAACCTGATGTTCGAGGCCTTCCAGCGCCGCCGCGACGACTGACGCCAACCCGGCGCCCAGCGCTCCGTCTGCCTCTCCACATCCACGATCACGATCACCGCACCCGCCCAGCCGCCCCAACAGCGGCGGGGTGCATTTTCGCATGTCCAACACTCCGAGGAGGCCCCCATGCCCGACCCTGTCCGCACCTTCCGTCACTTCCGCGAGGTGCCCCTGCACCTCTGGCGCTGGCCGAACTTCTCGCCTGCCGAGATCGCCTGCCGCGGCACCGGCCAGCTGAAGCTGCACCCCGAGGCGCTCGACAAGCTGCAGGCCCTGCGCGATCGTCTGAGAAAGCCGCTGATCGTGCGCTCGGCCTATCGCTCGCCTCAGCATAACCGCAATGTCGGCGGCGCGCCGCGCTCGAAGCACATGGACGGCACGGCCTTCGATATCGCCATGTCGAACCACGACCCGGTGGCGTTCGAGGCCGCCGCCCGCGATGTCGGGTTTCTGGGTTTCGGCTTCTATCCGCGCTCGGGCTTCATCCATATCGATCTCGGCCCCGCGCGCCAGTGGGGCGAGCGCTTCCCAGCGCGCGCGGTCCCGTTTGCCGCCGAGACTCCGCCTGCGCGCGAGGCCATCGCGCAAAGCCGCACTCTGAAAGGCACCGGGGCCGCAGGCGTCGCCACTGTCGGTGCTGCTGGGGTCGAGGTCGCGCAGGAGGTGCTGACCGAGGCGCAGGACGCCGTCCTTCCGCTCGTCCCCTATCTGGATACCCTCCGCTGGCTGTTCCTCGCGTTGGCGCTGGGCGGGATCGCGGTGGCCGTTTGGGCGCGCCTGGACGACTGGAAGAAGGGCCTGCGCTGATGTGGGCCAGCCTTGCGGTCGGGCTTCTTGCCCGGCCATGGGCGCGGCGGGTGGCGGCCATCGCCCTCGTCGCACTCACCATCGCCCTGCTCATCCTCAACCTTCGCCGCCAGGCCGAGCGCGCTGGCCGCGCCGCCGAACGGCTCGAAACGCTGGAGCGCACCGATGCCATCCACCGACAGATGCTGGACGCAGCCGCCCGCCGCCCTCGCAGCCGCGACGATCTTCTTGACCGGCTGCGCGGGGGTGAGTTCTGACGCCCCGCCAAGCGCCTGCCCGCCGGTGGTGGCGTACAGCCAGGCCGAGCAGGCGCGTGTAGCCGAGGAAGTCGCGGCGCTGCACGAGGAGACGCTGCTTCCGGGCTGGCTTGCCGATTATGCAGTGCTGAGAGAACAGGTGCGGGCCTGCGCGAGACGATAGCCTGGACCGCCGTTCGAAATCGTGGCGCGACTGCTTGCATCCGGCTATTCTCGCCTGATGAACGAGGACGACGAAAAGCGCGTCGCCGCGAGGCTGGCCAGGATCATGGCCATGCTCTGCGTGCGCAACACGCAGCTGGAGACGCTGCATGCCGGACTGACCCCTGTCACCCGGACAGGGGACTACTCGGATGTCTTCGTCGTGGACGCCGACGGCCGACGCATCCCGTGGTCGGAGGTCTCCCGCATCGACGACGCCGAGATGCGCCAGTTGATGCAGGAAATCGTCAACCGCCTCTACACCTTCCATCTCGAGGCCAACGATCCCAAGCTGCAGGCGACCATCGAGCGCTGGATGGGCGTCGCGATGAAATGGGACGAGCCGGAAATCGATCACCGGATGATCAGCAGCCGTCGTCAATGACTGGGCATTGGCCGGACAGCGACGCGTGACCAGCGCCCATACCGGCGCAATCCTTCGCCATTCCACCGTACAATGCGCGCCATTCACCCACCCGCGACCTTGCGTTCGGCCGCATGGATCAGCCGCGCGGCGAGCTTGCCGTAGATCTCGGCAACGGCGTCATCGCCCAGGGCAACGGGTTTCCCGGCATCGCTCGCCACGCGCACATCCAGGCTGAGCGGAATTTCCGCCAGCAGCGGCAGGCCGCGTTTGTCGGCCTCTGCGCGCATGCCGCCATGGCCGAAGAGATGGGCCTCATGCCCGCAATTGGGGCAGACATAGCCGGACATGTTCTCGATCAGCCCGACGACCTCGGTGCCAAGCTTCTCGAAAGCCACGAGGGCCTTTTGCGCATCCAGCAATGCCACGTCCTGCGGGGTGGAAACGACCAGAGCCCCGGTCACATCGAAATAACTGCACAGCGTCAGTTGAATGTCACCCGTGCCCGGCGGCATGTCCACGATCAGCACATCCAGATCGCCCCAGCGCACATCCTGCAAGAGCTGCTGCAGCGCCCCCATCAGCATCGGACCGCGCCAGATCACCGCCTCGTCCTTTGGCAGCAGCAGGCCGATGGACATGAATTTCACCCCATGCGCCTGCAGCGGGATGATCGCCTTGCCGTCGGGGGACATGGGCGGGCGATCAAGCCCCATCATACGAGGCTGGCTGGGCCCGTAGATATCGGCATCGAGCAGGCCCACGCGCCAGCCCTGTCGGGCCATGGCCACCGCCAGGTTCGACGAGACGGTGGACTTGCCCACACCGCCCTTGCCCGAGCCGATGGCGAGGATGCGCCTGACACCGGGGATGGGCTTAGGCTCGGGCCGGCCGCTGGGGTGGCGTCCGATCTCGAGCTGAGGCGGCGCGCCCTGGCCTGCAGCATTGCTTGGCTGCTGCTGCGGCGGCTTTGCCTCTTCGTGTGCGGTGAGCACGATCTTCACCTCCCCGACGCCCTCAATCGCGCGCAGCGCCTTCTCGGCAGCAGCCTGCACGGGACCAAGCCGGCGCGCCGTGCTGACATCGGGGGCCTCGATCACGAAGCTGACCTGCCCACCCTCGATTCGCAGGGCGCGCAGCATGTCGGCATCGGCCAGGCTACGACCATCGGGCAGGGTCACGGTGCCGAGCCGCGCCAGTATCGTTTCCTCGCTCAGGCGCATCGGGGGCCTACTTTCCTGTTTCTTTCTGTCGCCTTCGGGCGCTTGCACGGCCGGTCATGCCACGCGGACGCGCCGGAAGCGGCGCGCCCAGTCGACAATGGCGGCGGGGTCGGCGGGCAGATCGCGCGCCATGCCGCCGGTGAATTCATGAAAGGCAGCGTAGTTGAGTGGGTTCACCCCCACCAGCACCGGCAAGTCAAGCTCGAGCGCCGCGGCGATGACCGGCACGAAGCCGCGCCCTTCGGCCTCGTGCTTGCCGAACTTGTTGACAACCAACAGATCGGCACCGTCCAGCCGCTCGAGCGTGGCCGCCACCGCTGCCTCCAGTGCGCCGGCATCCAGCCGGCAACCGCGCGCCTGCGCGCCGCGGTCCTCGCTGATGCGCAGCACCGGCCCATCAGGCAACACATGCATGTCCATGTCGCATTTCGGTCGGTCGGGGCGGGTGGGGTTGCTTTGCACCGTGCCCGCAAGCCGCAGCCGATAATGCGACATCAGCGCCACGGCCTGCATCAGGCAGGCATCGGTGCGCCCCTTTCCGGCCAGGCTGATACAGGCCAGCCTCATGCCGTGGCGGCCTTGCCGGCGCTCTCATCGGCATCGCCGCGCGCCCGGCGGGCGGCAAAGGCAGCGTCATCCCAGCCCTCTTTGGCGGCGACATGATC
>PUNI01000376.1 GCA_003551745.1 Paracoccaceae bacterium
ACTTCCGCACCACGGATGTGACCGGCACGGTGGAGCTGCCCGAGGGCACCGAGATGGTGATGCCCGGCGACAACCTGAAGTTCACCGTCGAGCTGATCGCGCCGATCGCCATGGAGGAAAAACTCCGCTTCGCCATCCGCGAAGGCGGCCGCACCGTCGGCGCCGGCGTCGTCTCCAAAATCATCGCCTGAGGCCGGAAGGGGCGCGCAGCCGCGCGCCCCGCACAAGGGAAGAAGAACCATGCAAGGTCAGAACATCCGCATCCGGCTCAAGGCCTTCGACTACCGCGTGCTGGACGCCAGCACGCAGGAGATCGTGAACACGGCCAAGCGCACGGGCGCCCAGGTGCGGGGCCCGATCCCGCTGCCGAACCGCATCGAGAAGTTCACGGTGCTGCGCGGCCCGCATATCGACAAGAAGAGCCGCGACCAGTGGGAGATCCGCACCCACAAGCGGCTTCTGGATATCGTCGACCCCACGCCGCAGACGGTGGACGCGCTGATGAAGCTCGACCTCGCCGCCGGTGTGGACGTCGAGATCAAGGTTTGAGGGGGCATAACCGATGCGCTCTGGAGTGATCGCCAAGAAGCTGGGCATGACCCGGCTGTTCATGGAGGACGGCCGGCAGGTGCCGGTCACCGTCCTGCAGCTCGACGGCTGCCAGGTGGTGGCGCAACGCACGCCGGACCGCGACGGCTATGCCGCCGTGCAGCTCGGCGCCGGCAGCGCCAAGGCGAAGCGGACCACCGCGCCCATGCGCGGGCATTTCGCCAAGGCCAGCGTGGCGCCGAAGCGCAAGCTCGCGGAGTTTCGCGTCAGCCCCGACAATCTGATCGGGGTGGGCGAGGAGATCACCGCCGACCATTACTTCGAGGGCCAGTTCGTGGATGTCGCCGGCACCTCGATCGGCAAGGGCTTCGCCGGTGCCATGAAGCGGCACAATTTCGGCGGGCTGCGCGCCAGCCACGGCGTGTCGATCAGCCATCGCGCGCATGGCTCCACCGGCCAGTGCCAGGACCCCGGCAAGGTCTTCAAGGGCAAGAAGATGGCTGGCCACATGGGCGCCGCGCGGGTGACGACGCAGAACCTGCAGGTGGTGCGCACCGACAGCGAGCGCGGTCTGATCATGGTCAAGGGCGCCGTGCCGGGTTCCAGGGGCGGCTGGGTGACGATCAAGGACGCGGTGAAGAAGCCGGTGCCCGAAAACGTGATCCTGCCCGCGGCGCTGAAGAGCCAGGCCGAGGCGGCGCGCAAGGCGGCCGAAGAGGCTGCTGCTGCGGCGGCGGCCGAGGAAGAGGCCGCGCGGCAGGCCGCACTGGAGGCCGAGCAGGCCGCCATCGAGGCGGCCGAGGCCGATGAGGCCAAGGACACGCCCGAGGGCGATGGAGAGAAAAATGAAGGCTGAGGTCATCACGCTGGAGGCCGGCAAGGCCGGCGAGATCGAGCTCGACGACGCGATCTTCGGGCTCGAGCCGCGCGCCGACATCCTGCATCGCGTGGTGCGCTGGCAGCGGGCCAAGGCCCAGGCCGGCACCCACAAGGCCAAGACCCGCTCGGAGACCAGCTATTCGAGCAAGAAGATCTATCGCCAGAAGGGCACCGGCGGGGCGCGCCACGGTGATCGCAACGCTCCGATCTTCCGCAAGGGCGGAGTCTACAAGGGCCCGGTTCCGCGCAGCCATGCCCATGACCTGCCCAAGAAGGTGCGGGCGCTGGGGCTGCGCCATGCGCTGTCGGCCAAGGCCGGTGCCGGCAAGCTGGTCGTGCTGGACTCCGCAGCGATGCCCGAGGGCAAGACCGCGCAACTCGCCAAGGCCGCGCGCGAGCTCGGCTGGCGCAAGGTGCTGGTGATCGACGGCGCCGCGGTGGACGAGAACTTCGCCCGCGCCGCGCGCAACCTCGAGGGGATCGACGTGCTGCCGACGATTGGCGCCAACGTCTACGACATCCTGCGCCGCGACACGCTGGTGATCACCAGGGCCGGCGTCGAGGCGCTGGAAGCCCGGCTGAAGGGGAGTGCCTGAGATGGCCGCGAAACCGCAGCATTACGATGTCATCCGCAAGCCCGTGATTACCGAGAAGGCGACCATGGCGTCGCAATCCGGCGCTGTCGTCTTCGAGGTGGCCATCGACGCGACCAAGCCGCAGATCAAGGAGGCGGTCGAAGGCGTCTTCGGGGTCAAGGTGAAGGCGGTCAACACCAGCATCACCAAGGGCAAGGTTAAGCGCTTCCGCGGCATCCGCGGCCAGCGCAAGGATGTGAAGAAAGCCTATGTGACGCTCGAGGAAGGAAACACCATCGACGTCACGACCGGCCTCTGATAGGCCCCGCGATCCGACGGCCTCTCGGCCGTAGCCGTTGAAACCCCGGACCTCTGGTCCGACCCTGAAAACCCGGACCTCTGGTCCGAAGCAGACGGAAGACAGGAAGCATGGCACTCAAGTCGTACAAGCCGACGACGCCGGGCCAGCGCGGGCTGGTGCTGATCGACCGTTCCGAGCTTTGGAAAGGCCGGCCCGTCAAGGCGCTCACCGAGGGCCTGACCAAATCGGGCGGCCGGAACAATACCGGACGGATCACCATGCGCCGCACCGGCGGCGGCGCGAAGCGTCTCTACCGCGTGATCGACTTCAAGCGGCGCAAGCTGGATGTTCCGGCCACGGTCGAGCGGATCGAGTACGATCCGAACCGCTCGGCCTTCATAGCGCTGATCCGCTATGCCGATGACGAGCTTGCCTATATCCTCGCGCCGCAGCGGCTGGGGGTGGGCGACCGCGTGGTGGCCGGGGCCAAGGTCGATGTGAAACCGGGCAACGCCATGCCGTTTTCGGGCATGCCGATCGGTACTATCGTCCACAATGTCGAGCTGAAACCGGGCAAGGGCGGGCAGATCGCGCGCTCGGCCGGCACCTATGCGCAGTTCATCGGCCGCGACGGCGGCTATGCGCAGATCCGGCTTTCCTCGGGCGAGGTCCGGCTTGTGCGGCAGGAGTGCATGGCAACGGTCGGCGCGGTGTCGAACCCCGACAACTCGAACCAGAACCTCGGCAAGGCCGGGCGCAACCGCAACCTGGGCAAGCGGCCCAGCGTGCGCGGCGTGGCGATGAACCCCATCGACCACCCCCATGGCGGCGGCGAGGGCCGCACCTCGGGCGGCCGCACGCCGGTGACGCCCTGGGGCAAGGACACCAAGGGCCGGCGCACCCGGTCCAACAAGGCGACGGACAAGCTCATCGTCCGCTCGCGCCACGCCAAGAAGAAGGGGCGCTGAGCCATGGCACGTTCCGTCTGGAAAGGCCCGTTCGTTGATGCCCATGTGCTGAAGAAGGCAGAGAAGGTGCGCGAGTCGGGTCGCAACGAGGTCATCAAGATCTGGTCGCGCCGCTCGACCATCCTGCCGCAGTTCGTGGGCCTCACCTTCGGGGTCTACAACGGTCGCAAGCACATCCCGGTGAATGTCACCGAGGACATGATCGGCCAGAAGTTCGGGGAATACTCGCCGACGCGGACCTATTACGGCCACGCCGCCGACAAGAAAGCCAAGAGGAAGTAAGCCATGGGCAAGGAGAAGAACCCGCGCCGCGTGGCCGAGACCGAAGCGATGGCCAAGACGCGGATGCTGCGCACCAGCCCGCAGAAGCTGAACCTCGTCGCGGCGATGATCCGCGGCAAGAAGGTCGAGCGCGCGCTGAACGATCTGACCTTCTCGAAGAAGCGGATCGCCGGCGACGTGCGCAAGTGCCTGCAATCGGCCAT
>PUNI01000031.1 GCA_003551745.1 Paracoccaceae bacterium
CACCACCGGCAGGCCGTAGGTCTCGCCCCAGGCGCGCACCAGATGGTCGGACGCCGCCTTGGACGCCGCATAGGGGCTGCGGGGGTCGTAAGGTGTCTCTTCGGTGAACTGGCCCGTGGCACCCAGCGAGCCATAGACCTCGTCGGTGGAGACATGGTGGAACCGGAAGCCGTCGGGCCGGCCGGCCCCCTCCCAATGGGCGCGGGCGGCCTCCAGCAGCGTGTAGGTGCCGGTGACATTGGTGTCGATGAAGGCCCCGGGCCCGTCGATGGACCGGTCGACATGGGATTCGGCCGCCAGATGCAGCACCGCATCCGGCCGGTGCGCCGCAAAGACCCGGTCGAGGGCCCCACGGTCGCGGATGTCGGCGTGCTCGAAGGCATAGCCGGGGTCGCCCGCCACCGGGGCCACGCTGTCGAGGCAGGCCGCATAGGTCAGCGCGTCGAGGTTCACCACCCGGTGGCCATCCGCGATGGCGCGCCGCACCACCGCCGAGCCGATGAAGCCCGCGCCGCCCGTGACCAGTATCTTCATGCGCGACCCTCCCATGGCAGGGGGCCTGCATAGTCGAAGGGGCTTTCCCAGTCCTTGAAGCCCGGCGCGCGGGCGTCCTTGTCCGAGACCACCGCCGCGGCCGGGTCGATCCCCCAGTCGATGGCGAGGTCGGGATCGGCGAAGGCCACCGCCCCGTCGCAATCGGGCGCATAGGGCGCCGAGCACTTGTAGCCCACCACCGTGTCGGGCTCCCGCGTGACGAAGCCGTGCAGGAAACCCGCGGGCACCAGGAGCTGCCGGCCGTTCTCGGCGCTCAGCTCCACCCCCACCCAGGCGCCATAGCTGGGCGAGCCGCGGCGGACATCCACCGCCACATCCAGGATCCGCCCCGCCACCACACGCACCAGCTTGTCCTGCGCCATGGGCGGCGACTGGTAATGCAGCCCCCGCAGCGTGCCCACGGGCCGGCTGAGCGATTCATTGTCCTGCACGAAATCGAGATCGATGCCGGCCCCGGCCAGCCGCGCCCGGCTCCAGGTCTCGCTGAACCGCCCCCGCGCGTCGGCAAAGACCCGCGGCGTCAGGATCAGCACGCCGGGCAGGGATGTGAGGGTGATCCTCAATGGCCAGCTTCCTTGAGTTGAGTTGACGCTTTCCCGTGGCCTCGGGCTGCGCGCGCTCCAGCAACCGCGCCCGCTCCTTCTCGAGCCTGCGCGAACGTACGACAAGCGATGCCCATACGCCATTGTCCAAACATTCGGCGTGGACAAGCGCGATGGCGACGGGAATGACCGGAACATCGAGGATCTGCGCGATGGCGAGCCGGTGCGCCCCGGCATAGGCCCGCAGCAGACGACCGTCACGGGCCACAACCACCTCAATTCCGCCCATCTCGCGAAACCCGAAGCCGGACAACTCGCGCCGCGATAGCAGGATGCGCCTGCTGCGCACGAAGTCAATCAAGGCGTCAAGCTTGCGGTTCCGGCGCTCGATATCTTCGAGGGACTTGCAAGAATCGCTCGATCCGTATCGAACCACCCGCGAGAGCATCCTCTCCACCTCGCCGGTCTCGTGCCAAGGCAGTTGTTGGACAATCCGCTTCTCCATGGCAGAGTATGTTCTCATATACTCCTTGCTGGGCGCTTCCCCGCAATCCCAGTCGCCACGCGCAACCGTGCCCGGGAAGCAATTCGGAAACTGTCCGAAGGGGCCCACGTTCCCGATATGCTTGAAGTCGACATCCCGGGGACGCACGAACAGCAGCTGGTGTTTCTTGGGCGCGTCGGGCCCGGCCCTCAGGCGCAACAGCCCGTCATTGACCAGCACGAGCGGGAGGCGCAGGCCACGCCTGATACCCTGGAGGAGCTCCAAGACTCCCACAGGCAGGCGCCTTTGAACGGCGGCGCGGAGCGTCCTTATCTTCAGACGCCCTCCCTTCGGTTGGCCCGCGGAGGGTGCGGCAGCGGGGCCGTGGCGTCGGTCAGGGTCTGGAGAGACGGTGTTCATGGGCACCCTCGGGAAACCGTTACAAGATCGTCATGATCGTCACAGGACTGTCATGATGCAACCCGCCCTCCGCGCCACCCCCCACCGCTGGACGACCCCGGCACCCGGGACGGATGGCGGCACCCGGTCTCCACCGCGCCCCGGTCCGACGGCGCGGGGGGCCGAGCGGTGCCCTTGCATCAGCCGGCAGCCATGATGCAGCCGACGCAGATGATGCGGTCAGTCTCTGGTGGGGTTGGTATCAGAGCCGCTTGGCAAGCCAGCCCAGGAAGGCCGCGTCGGGGCTGCGCAGGGGGGCGCGGCCGGTGCGGGCCCAGACCGCGCGCCATTCGGCCTCCAGCGCATGCACGTCCCAGCCGGGGGCGCGGCGGCGGGCCTCCTCCAGGGTGGCGGCGCGCAGATGCGGCCCCTCGCCGGGCGCGAGCGGGGCGGAGCGCCGGCGCACCACCAGGATGTCGCCGGGGCCCTCCTCCAGCGCATAGTCGGGCAGGGGGTCGGCCGCGATCATGTCGCGGATCATCCGGCGGAACACCCGCAGCGGCGAGGCCGAGCCGGATTTCTCCGCCAGCACCGCCATCCCCACCCGCCATTCCGGCTGGCGGCCGCAATGCTTGCGCGCCAGCTCATAGACCCGCCGCTCCAGCGGCTTGCGCAGGCGGAAATAGTCGCGGCTGAGCGTGAGGACCGCCTTGGACAGCACCGCGCGATACAGCCACTCCGACAGCGTCACCACCACCTGCACCATCCGCCCGCCGCGGGTCTCGCGCACGATCCGCCAGCTCTCGATCAGGCCGAAGCCGGTGGTGGTGACGGTCTCGCCGGTGGCGATGTTGGTGGTGATGCGGGTGCCCGCCAGCCGCTCGAAGGCCTCCACCAGCCGGCGGTAGCCGTCTCCGGAGGTCTCGCGGTTGGTGGCCACCAGCAGGTCATGGGCGCGCAAGGAGACCGTGCGCGACACCGGCTGGCCCGCGTTCAGCGCGGCCATCAGCTGGCTGATGCAGTAGATCAGGATGTCCTTGTCGAAGAGCGTGGCGCGGCCCCGCACCGAGGGGGTCACCGTGATCTCCACCGGCCCGCGCAGGTAGCGCAGCACCCGCAGATCGGGCCGCGTGGCCAGCGAGAAGATCGGGTGCTCCATGGACGCCATGTCGTCCTTGGGCAGCACGCCGGGGAAATCGCACAGGAAGAAATCGGGCGTCGGATGGCGCTCGGGCAGCCGGCCCGCCCCGCGCGCCGGCCCGCCCCCTGCCCTGCCCTTCCCCTGCGCCATGCGGCCCGCCCCCATTGCCGGTCCCTTTTCCCCTGCCCCGGCGTTTCGCATGCGAAACATCCGCGGGGTGCGCCGGGGCGGGAGCGACGTTCGTGGTATCGTTATCGCCGAGGCTATCCACAGCCTATCCACAGGTCCAGCCCGCCCCCGCCCGACCACCCGCGCCATCGTGGGATCGGAGTCGCCCGCTCGTGGGACCGGAGTCGCGCCATCGTGGGATCGGAATCGCACGGGCCCGGACATGCCGGCAGAACCCCCTGATTGCCATGGTTTTCCCGGGACGGAGCAAACCGCCTAACTATCCTTCTAACAGATTTCTAACTCCGACCCGCGGCGGGTTGTGGCGCAAAGGGCACAGAGGCCCGGAGAAGTCCGCCCGAAACCCTGCGATGCAGAGAATGTACGCCGAAACGCAGTACATTGCTGAAAAGGACGCACATGACCCATATGAACGGACATGAAGGCGGCAGGGCAGGG
>PUNI01000067.1 GCA_003551745.1 Paracoccaceae bacterium
CTTCAGGGGGGCCAGTTCGGCCGCCATGGCGGCATCGAGCCGCGCCGCCGCCGCCCGCCGCGCCCCCCCCAGCGCCGCCGCGGCGCGGGCATGGGCGGCGTCGGCCTCAGCCACCGCCCGGCGCAAGCCGTCGATGCGCGCGCCGCCGCCCTCGATCGCGGCCAGCCGGGCGCGCAACGCCTCGGCCAGCCCGGGCAGATCGGCCGGCAGCACCGAATGCTTGCGCGCCAGCGCGCGCAGGGCGAAGAGCCGCTCCGTCACCGCCTCCAGCTCGGCCGGGTCGAACTCCAGCGCCTCGATGCAGCGCTCGACCTCGCCCTGAGCCTCGCCCAGCTCGGCCAGCGCCCGCGACAGCGCAGCCAGCGCCCCGTCGAGCCGGCCCTCGACGCTGCTTGCAGCGTCTTCCAACCAGCGCAGCGCGTCGTGCAGCGCCCCCTCCGCACCCTCGGGCGACAGCGCGGCATGGGCGCGGGCGATGTCTTCCCGCGTGCGCTCCGCCGCCTGCATCAGGCGGCGGCGGGCGTCCAGCGCCTCGTCCTCGTCGGGCCCGGGATCGAACCCGTCGAGCTCCGCCACCGCATGGCGCAGGAATTCCTCCTCCTGCCGGGCCGCCTCCAGCGCCGCCTCCGCCTCCTCCAGATCGCGGCGGGCCTCCGCGCGCGCCACCCAGGCGGCACGACAGGCGGCGCGCTCGGCCTCCACCCCGGCGAAGGCGTCGAGCAGCGCCATGTGCCGCCGCGGGTTCAGCAGCGCACCATCGTCGTGCTGGCCGTGAAGCTCCACCAGCGTGGCCGACAGCGCCCGCAGCAGATCGGTCGAGGCGCGACGATCGTTGACGAAGGCGCCGCGGCGGCCCTCGGCGTTCACCGTCCGGCGCAGCAGCAGCAGGTCGTCCTCGGGCAGCCCGGCCTCGCGCAGGATCCCGCGGGCGGGATGATCGCCGGCCAGATCGAAGGCGGCGGCCACCTCGCCCTGCACGGCCCCGGCCCGCAGCTCGCCGGCGCGCCCGCGCCAGCCCAGCACGAAGCCCAGCGAGTCGAGAAGGATCGACTTGCCGGCCCCGGTCTCTCCGGTCAGCACGTTGAGGCCAGGCTGGAAGGCCAGCTCAAGCCGCTCGATGATCAGCATGTCGCGGATGTCGAGCGTCCGCAGCATCCAGCCTGCCCCGCCGATCCGGGCGCCCGCAGCGCCGCGCCTAGAGCCAGTCGCCCTGCACCGTCTGCCGGAAGATGTCGCGCAGCCAGCCCTCGCCCGCGGCATCCGGCGCCAGGCCCTGGCCGGTGAGCAGCCGGAACGCGTCGTCATAGAAGGGGCTGGCCTGGAAGTTGTGGCCGAGGATCGCCCCGGCCGTCTGCGCCTCGTCGTTGAGGCCCAGCCCGATATAGGCTTCGACCAGCCGCAGCAGCGCCTCGGGCGTGTGTGTGGTGGTCTGGAAATCCTCCACCACCACGCGGAACCGGTTGATCGCTGCCGGATACTGCCGCTGCTTCAGGTAGAAGCGTCCGATCTCCATCTCCTTGGCGGCGAGATGGTCGAAGGCCAGCTCGAACTTCAGCTCCGAGGACCGGGCATATTCGGTGTCGGGATAGCGTTCGATCACATCGCGCAAGGCACGCAGCGCCTGGAAGGTCAGGCCCTGGTCCCGGCCCACCAGATCGATCTGGTCGTAGAACGACAGCGCCAGCAGATACTGGGCATAGGCGGCGTCCTCGTCGTCGGGATAGAGGTCGAGGAAGCGCTGCGCGGCCGCCCGGGCCTCTTCGTAGTCGCGGTCGCGATGATACGCGAAGGCCTGCATGATGAGCGCACGCCGCGCGAACTGCGAATACGGATAGAGCCGCTCGACCTCCGAGAAATAGCGGATGGCGCGCGACGCCCGCCGGCTCGTTTCCAGTTCGAACTCGCCGCGCTGGAAGATCTCCTCGGCGCTGAAGTCGTCGAGAGGCTGGTCACGGCCGGTCGTCGCCCCGCAGCCCGCGAGCAGCAAGCCCCCCAGAACCAGCGCCGTCAGAGCCCCCGTCGACCTGCCCCTCGCCATCTGCCCGTCACCCCGACTTCCACCGTGTCGGCGCCCTCAGAGCCGGGGCACCGCCAGTCTGCTAGCACAGTAAATCGCAGCGCACAAAGCGGCAATCACCCGCCCGCAGGTTGTTCAGGCCGTGGCGCGCAGGGGCATCACGGCCTCTGCCTCGAGCCCAGCACCGGGCAGGCTGTCGAGCGCGGCATCGTCCAGCACTTCCAGCGCCCAGGCATCGGGCCGCGCGAACAGCGCGCGCAGAAGCTCCGCCGTCAGCGCATGGCCGGCCCGCAGCCCCACATAGCGCGCCAGCAGTGGCGCGCCGGCCAATGCCAGGTCGCCGAGCGCGTCGAGCATCTTGTGGCGCACCGGTTCGTCGGCATGGCGCAGGCCGCCCGGACTCAGCACCCGGTCGCCCTCGATCACCACGGCGTTCTCCAACGTGCCACCGAGCGCCAAACCGGCCGACTGCATCTCGGTCACGTCGCGCAGCCGGCAGAAGGTGCGGCTGTCGCTCAGCTCATGCACGAAGGTGCCGTTGGCCATGTGCAGATGCAGACCCTGTTGGCCGATCGCGGCGTCAACGAAATCGATGGAGAAGGCAATCTCCAGCGCCGGCGCCGGCTCCAGCCGCGCCATAGCGTCTCCCGAGCGCACCTCGACCGGCTCGAGCACCCGGATCGCGCGAAGCTCCGCGTCCAGATGTCGTCGGCCGGCTGACAGGATGCCGTGCACGAAGGGCGCCGCGCTGCCGTCGAGGATCGGCAGTTCCGGCCCTTCGATGTCCACCAGGGCGTTCTGGATACCACAGCCCGCCAGCGCCGCCATCAGATGCTCCACCGTGGAAACGCCGATGCCCTCGCCGTTTTCGAGGCGCGTGCACAGCCGCGACTCCACCACATTCGTCCAGCGCGCCGGAATCACCGCGCCCATGCCGGCCGGATCGGTCCGACGCAGCAGGATGCCGGTGTCGGCCGGCGCGGGACGGATCCGCACGCAGACCTCCTGTCCGGAATGCAGCCCGGTGCCGCTGAAGGTCACAGGTCTGGAAATCGTGGTTTGCACGCCGCCCCTCTTTCGGCGCCCGTTCCGCGCCCTGCTCGACACTGATGCGCTTTCGGATGCGCCCAACCCTACCGTCGGCCTGTCGACGGATGAACCGCACCCCGCGCTTATCGCTTCTTTCTAGGCACCGACGCCTCGCGCGCCAATTCAATCTTTGCAACCTTGTGAAACATTGAGGACGCCGCGTAAGCCCCTGCAATCGAGCGATTTGCGGCGCGCAACATGGATGGGGCCGGCAAAATTGCCGGCCCCTCAGCCCATCAGCGGTGTCGGTGGTGTCAGTTTGCCTGGCGGCGCAGAAATGCCGGGATTTCAACGCTTTCCCGATCGGCCTCATGTTCTGCGATGGGCTCGCCCGTCTGCCGGAAGCGCGGCTGCGGACGCACCGCGGCCGAGGCACGCGGAGGCTGCTCACCGGCGGCACCCGTCATCTTGTTGATCAGCGAATTTATGCCGAAGCGTGGCCGGTCTGCCGCAGCCTGACGGGCGTGCGGCTCGGGCCGCGCCGCGTTCTGCGGGCCCGATGCCTGGCCCGGCGGCGCCTTCTGCACCGCTGCCCGCAGCCGGGCAAGCGCTTCCGGCGATGGCGTGCCCGGCGCCCGGGCGGTCGCTTCGGCCTGCTCAGCGGCGGTTGCCGGGCGCATC
>PUNI01000532.1 GCA_003551745.1 Paracoccaceae bacterium
CGATCGGCAAACCGAGGATTGCGTGGAGTATCTGACAGCTTCCGACGGATGCAGCGCGTTGCGGGGTTGGCGCTCGCAGTAGTGACCACCGGGCGGATTGCTCGCATGGTGACTGGTTTTGCAGAGATGGCAGATGAAGTCGCAAAGACAGCGCGCCAGCTCGGGATCTCCGGTCAAGCGCTACAGGAATTGCGGCATGCAGCGGATCTGTCAGGTATCAGTGCAAGCGAGCTTGACGGAGCGTTCCGGCGGATGAACGTTTCTGTTGCCGATTTCCAACGGCGCCAAGGCCAATTATTTCACATGTTGCGGGCAACTAATCCGGCGCTGGCACAACAGCTGTCAACGGTTGACAGTATGGACGATGCATTTACACTGTTGTTGCAGGCGCTGGAAGAAGAAGAGAACGCGGCACGCAGAGCGGCGCTGGCGCAAATGGCGTTTGGCCGTTCCGGCCAAAGTTTGATCGTCATGGCGCAAGAAGGTGGAGACGCAATCCAGCGGATGCGCGAAGAGGCGCATGAGCTGGGAATGGTCATGGATGACGAAACCTTATCCGCCAGCGAAGATTTTAACGATGCTATTACCAGGATGCGTGGGTCATTACGGCGTCTAC
This sequence comes from Paracoccaceae bacterium, assembly GCA_003551745.1. Taxonomy (GTDB): domain Bacteria; phylum Pseudomonadota; class Alphaproteobacteria; order Rhodobacterales; family Rhodobacteraceae; genus Rhodobaculum. The sequence goes on from PUNI01000532.1 coordinate 617, forward strand.
AAGTCCAAGCGATGCTCCCGGTGATCGAGGCGCTGCAGCCGATGATTGAAGGGTTTACAGAAGCGGCAAAATCAAGCGGAATGTTTGAGCGCGAAAACATTGAAGCAGTTTTGGATCGCATATTTAACGCAGCGCGTAGGGTGCGCAACATGTGGGATTCCGGATTGATACCGGCGATCCTGGCGGGCGTAGCAGCGTTCAAAACACTGAATGCCGCAGCAACTGCAGTCCAGTCAATTATGGTCCTGGTTGCGGCGGCTAAAAAGTCAGCCGCAGTTGCTGGAGGAGCGTTAAACGCGGTTTTACTTGCCAATCCGCTCGGATTAGTTATTGTGGCGGTATCATCGCTGATTGGATTGATTGTGCTGCTGATCCGTCGGTGGGATGATTTGCGAGATCGTATTTTGGGGACACGAGTCGGAAGATTTTTCTTTGACCCCGAACACGAGCGCAGAAGCCGATCTGACGGGATGGACGCACAAAGGCAAGCGCGCGCAGGACAAGCGCAAATGTTTGGAGCGCCAGTGACGCAATCAACGATCACCGAAAATCGCTCAACCGTTGAGGTTGATTTCCGCGGCATGCCATCCGGGACAACAGTGCGACAAACTGGGAGGGCGCCGGGTGTAAGTGTCAACACCGGCGCGCGCGATGTTAACTGGATGCTGGCACAACCGGGGTTAATGCAATGAGTTACTTTGATCGATTAAGGACATGCGCATATATATCGCCACGCGGATCCGCATTTAACCTTCAGTTCGAGGAGCTGGTCCGGGAAGCAGGGAAAAAAGCGCCGGTTACCGAGTTCCCGGGTCAGGATCAAGGTGCGGTCCAGGATCTCGGGCAAGCTACCACACGCTACCCTCTGGTTTGTTACATATCCGGCGAAAATTACGATCAAGAAGCTGACCGATTTTGGAAAGCATTAAATGAGCCTGGCCCAGGTGAATTGAAGCACCCCAGGTACGGCAACCGCACTGTAACCCCAGTGGCAATCCAACAGCGGGAATCTTTCGTGGAAGGCGCTGGGCGCGCTATATTTGAGATTGAGTTTGTTGAGACGTTGGTCTCCCGGTTAGAGTTCCCGCAACCGGTGCGCGTAAGTTCGCCGTCAATTATTCGTCAATCGCAGCTGGCGCAACAAACTGCTATCGCATCGCTTGAAGCAATCCCGGAAGTTGATGATCCTGGTGCGCTGGCGCGGTTGCGCGACGGCGTTCTAAACGCATCACGAGCTACCGCGGAAGCATTTAACGTTGCAGCGGAGTTTTCCGAAGATGTGCGCTCGGAAATTAACCGGGTTTTGGGAATTATCGAGCGCGAGATTGATGACTTAGTGCAGTCTCCCGTTAATCTGGTAGTTGTGTTAGCGCAGTTGTACAATATCCCCTTACAGCTTGTCTCAACGGCAAAAGCAAAGTTAGACGGTTACAGGTCTACGTTTCAAACTTTAGGTAATTTATTTGTTGACCGGAGTTTGCAATACGCAGAGTTGTTCGGGCTTATTGAAGGTGCTAATGCCAACGTGGTTATGGCGGCGGTTGCCGGAGCTGTTGCAGATGCGGAGATTGCGACCAGGGAAGAGGCGGTTGAAGATGCGGAAACGCTGGCAGAATACCAAGCGATTGTTGACGGTATTGATGCGGATTACGAAACAAAACTAACAGCGCGGCAAGCGACAACTGCGGCGCTACTGCGGATTTTGAACGAAAATCTGCCAATTGAGCAGCGGGAAACATTACAGCAAGGTGAAGCGCTGATCCCGCTGGTGGACCGGTTATTCCGAGACATTGACGATCTGGACGAAACGATCCAGTTTTTTATCGATTACAATCGGCTGCAGGATACAGAGATTTTGATTGTGCCATCGGGAAGGACGGTGCGGTGGTATGAGTAGCGAGGCGCGCGCAGCCAGTAACGATCTAAAAGAGATCACCATATCATTAACCAGCGACCGCCAGATTTTGGAGGGGTGGTCTGGTCTGCAGATTGTGCGGGCATTCGATACCGCTGCGGACAGTTTTGCGTTCTCTTTTCCGTGGGAGGCGACTGCAGAAAATCGACGCCGGTTTGTGGCGTTCCGCACAACAGCGTGCGAGGTGCGATATGGAAACGATCTGGTTATATCTGGGATTGTCGAGAAGTACAGCGCGCAATACAGCGCCAGCACCAGGTCACTAACGATCGAAGGGCGCAGTCGGTCTGGCGTGCTGGTGGATCTGTCAGCGCCTCCCGGGATGTACAGCGGAAAGTTTAGCGATCTGGCACGAGAGGTTTGTCCGCAGGGTGTAACAGTGCGGACGGTTCCGGCGGTATTCCCGGCCGGCGGAGAGGTGTTGTTGCTGGATGTTGATGCAGGACAAACAGCGTTCCAGGCGCTGACCAGGCTGGCAAGCGGACAAGGGTTGTGGGCATTACCACAACCAGATGGCAGTTTATTGTTTCGGAAGTTCCGAGCGGGAGCGCCGGTAGCAGATTTGGAAGAGGGCCAGTCTCCGCTGACGGAGATTGATTCAATCTATGATTTGACACAGCGATTTTACCGATACCGCGGAGTGAGTGCCTATGACGGGTCACTAACACTGGCGGAGGTGCTGGACACTGGAGTGGATCCGGTTTTACGAGATGGCCGTATATTCCAACCGCCAGTAGAAAATGATCCGCAAGAAACAGTCAATCAAGCACGGAGTCGCGGGATCATTGATGCGTGGCAATGTAACGTGACAGTGACCGGGTGGACAATTAACGGGAAGTTGTGGTCCCCCGGAATGGCGGTTACATTAGTTGCGCCATCGGCGATGTTGTATAACAAGGTTCCGTTGATTGTCAGCCGCGCAGTGCTGCAGTACGACGAGACCGGCGGAGCCCAGACGCAATTGCGGTTGACGTTGGCCGGGGCTTACAATAACGAAGTCTCCGCACCTTACCCATGGAGCCTGACGTAATGGCGAGATTATTTCGGATTGTCAAAAGCGCCTATCTAAGATTGCGCAAAGCGCCAGGACCATCGGTTGTTGTGCAAGCTGATGCAGGAGACGGATCCGAGGGTCGGGAGATTGAGTATTATCAGTTCCCCGGTGTTGCGGCAGGGCCGACACCGGAAGATCTGGC
>PUNI01000188.1 GCA_003551745.1 Paracoccaceae bacterium
CTCCTCGGTCCAGCCGTTGACGAAGGGCGGCAGCGGCGCGGCCGAGGGCAGCGACTGGCCGCGCATCACCACCTGCTGGATGGCGTCGCGGTCCAGCGCCAGCGCCATCGCCTCGCGCACCAGCGGGTCGGCGAAGGGGTTGCCCTCGGTGGAGCGCAGGTTCTCCGAGGTCATGTCATAGGCGAAGAAGATGTTGCGGTTCTCCGGCCCGGTGGTGACGGTGATGCCGGCGGTCTGCTCCAGCCGGGCGATGTCCTGCACCGGCACGTCCTGCACGAAGTCGACGTCGCCGGCGAGGAGCGCCGCGACCCGGGTCGCGGCCTCGGTGATCGGCGTATAGATGATCTCGGTCACCTGCGGCGGCGTCTCGGCCCAGTGATCCTCGTTGATCCGCATCACCGTGCGCACCTCGGGGTCGCGCTCTACAAGGATGTAGGGCCCGGTGCCGTTGGTGTTGCGCACCGCGAAGTTCTCCTCGCCGGCGGCGAAGTCCTGCGGCTGGGTGACGTTGTTCTCCTCCGCCCAGGCCCGGCTCATCATGAAGGTGTTGGTCAGGTTCTGCACCCAAAGCGGCGCGGGGCCTTCCATCTGCACATGCACGGTGTGGTCGTCCACCGCCGTCACATCGGCCACCGCGGCATGCAGGCCGCGGAAGTCCGAGGTGTCGGCACGGGCGCGGTTGAGCGAGAACACCACATCCTCGGCGGTGAACGGCGTGCCGTCGTGGAAGGTCACCCCCTCGCGCAGGGTGAAGACCCAGACCGTGTCGTCGTCGGGATGGATGCGCCACTCGGTGGCGAGCCGCGGCTCCAGTGAGCCGTCGACGGCGCGGTCCACCAGCGTCTCGTAGATGTGGTGCAGCACCGTCGAGGTCGGCCCCTCGTTGGCCGAATGCGGATCGAGCGTCAGGGCGTCGCCGACGCGGGCCCAGCGCAGGGTCTCGGCATCGAGCGGCGCGGCCGTGCCGAGGGCGAGCGCGAGGGCGGCGCCGGCCAGCAGCGATGCGCGCAGGCTGCGGCGGGACGAAATGTCATGGGCAGACATGGGTGTTCTCCCTGTTGAAGATGAGGCGCCGGGGCTTCGCAACGCGGCCACCGCCCGCCGACTGGCACCACCCTTCCGCCCTTTGCCCGACGTGTCAAGCAAGGCCGCGCCGCCGTTCGCCGGATCGCCGGCCCGAAACGCAAAAGGCGCCGCGCGGGAACGCACGGCGCCTTGTCGGCCGATCCGGAAGTGCGGTCGGTCAGGCGGTCTCGGCCAGCGACTGGGCGCCGGTCAGGGCCTTGGTCACGCTCACCAGCCGGCGGGACTGGTGGGCGATGGCGGCCTTCGCCTTGTCGTCCAGCGCTCCGGCGGTGTGGCTGTAGCCGTAGGGGTTGCCACCGGCCTCGAAGATCGACGGGTCGGTGTAGCCCGGCGGCACGAGAATCGCACCCCAGTGCATCAGCGTGGTGTAGAGCCCGAGGAGCGTCGTTTCCTGCCCGCCATGGGTGTTCTGCGCCGAGGTCATGGCGGTGACCGCCTTGTTGGCGAGCTTGCCCTCGAACCAGAGCCCGCCCAGCGTGTCGATGAAGGCGCGCATCTGGCTCGCCACGGTGCCGTACCGGGTCGGCGACGCGAAGAAATAGGCATCGGCCCATTCCATGTCGGCATGGGTGACCACGGGGATGTCGGCCATCTTCTCGGCCTGCGCCTTCCAGGCGTCCTGCGCCTGCACGACCTCGTCGGGCGCGGTTTCGGCGACGCGCAGCAGCCGCACCTCGGCACCGGCGGCGCGCGCCGCCTCGGCGGCCGTCTCGGCCATCGCGTGGTTGGTTCCGTAGGTGGAATAGAAGATGATCGCGAGCTTGACGGACATGGCACTGCCTCCAGTTTTCAGTCTTGCCCAAGGTAGGGGCGTCGCGGCCGGCGCGCCATGCGCCGCGCCGCAGCGGGCCTGTGCGGGCGCGCACAGCCAGCGCCGCGGCATTGTTCCTTCCCGCCGCCGGTGGCAGGTTGCGCCGCGTCCCACGGAGTTCCCATGGCCGAGCAACGCCCGATCCTGACCGTCACGCTGAACCCGGCGGTCGACCTCGCCGCCCACACGGCACGGGTCGAACCCGGCCCCAAGCTGCGGCTCAGCGCTCCCAGCCTCGACCCCGGCGGCGGCGGCATCAACGTGGCGCGGGCCGCGCGGCTTCTGGGCGGCGAGGCGCGCGCCTTCGTCGCCCTCGCCGGCGCGATGGGCGCGCAGCTGGCCTGGCTGCTGGAGCAGCACGGCCTGCCCATGGTGGCCTTCGAGGGCCCGGGCGAGACGCGGCACTCGCTGACGGTGATGGAGGACACCAGCCGGCTCGAATACCGTTTCGTGCTGCCGGGCGCGGACTGGTCGGGCGCGCAGGCCGTGGACGCACTCGACGCCATCGACGCCACCCTGCGGCCGAGGGAGATCGTGGTGCTCAGCGGCAGCCAGCCCCCGGGGGTGCCCGACGACTTTCCCGGCCGCCTCGCCGCCCGGCTGGCCGACCGTGAGGCGTTTCTGGTGGTCGACACCTCCGGCGCTGCGCTCGACCGTCTGGTGGACGTGCCCGAGCGCGAGAATGCGCCGGCGGTGCTGCGGATGGACGGCGAGGAAGCCGAGGCGGTGGCGGGCTGCCCGCTGGCCGCACCCGCAGATACCGCCGATTTCGCAGCGGCCCTCGTGCGTCGCGGCGTCGCCCAGCGCGTGGTGCTCGCCCGCGGGGCGGAGGGCTCGGTGCTGGCCGATGGCAGGCAGCGCCTGCATTGCCGGCCGCCCGAGGTGCCGGTGACATCGAAGGTCGGCGCCGGCGACAGCTTCACCGGCGCCTTCGTGCTGGCCCTGGCGCGTGGCGCCGACAGCGCGGAGGCGCTGCGTCTTGGCACCGCCGCCGCCGCCGCCGCCGTGATGACCGCCGGCACCGAGCTTTGTGACCCAGATGTGGTCGCGCGTCTCGCCCCCGACTGTGCCGTCGAGGCGCTTTGACCCGATGGCGGCGCCGTCGTGCCGCCCGCGGCGTCAGCCGTCGTCGCGCCAGCGGTTGACCATCGGATAGCGCCTGTCCAGCCAGAAGGCCCGCGGCGTCACCCGCGCGCCCGGGGCCGCCTGGAACCGCTTCCACTCGGAGGTGTAGAGCAGCGCCTCGACCTTGCGGACGGTCTCGCGGTCGAAGCCCGCGGCGACCAGATCGGCCACCGAGGCATCGCGCTCCACCAGCGCCTCGAGGATCGCGTCGAGCACCGGATAGGGCGGCAGGCTGTCCTCGTCCTTCTGGTCCTCGCGCAGCTCGGCCGAGGGCGGCTTCTCGATCACCCGGTCCGGGATCACCGGCCCGGGCGGCCCCTGCATCCAGTCGCGGTGATGGGCGTTGCGCCAGCGGCAGGCCTCGAACCCCCGCGTCTTCCACAGATCCTTCAGCGGATTGTAGCCGCCGTTCATGTCGCCGTAGATGGTGGCATACCCCACCGCCACCTCCGACTTGTTGCCGGTGGTCAGCAGCATCTCGCCGAACTTGTTCGACAGCGCCATCAGGAGCGTGCCGCGGATGCGGCTTTGCAGGTTCTCTTCGGTGACCTCCGCCGGGCGGCCGGCGAAGAGCGGGGCGAGCGCGGCCTCGAGCGCGGCGCGGGGGCCTTCGATGGGCAGGGTGTCGAGCGACAGGCCGAGCAGTTGGGCGACGGCTTCGGCGTCCTCCATCGACTCGGGCGCGGTGTGGCGCGAGGGCAG
>PUNI01000043.1 GCA_003551745.1 Paracoccaceae bacterium
CGGCAGGCAGCCGCAGGCGGCCGGGACCGGGAAACGAAGGAGGCCCCAGATGACCACCCTGACGGAACTTCCCCTGAACCGCCTGCGCGACGACCTCGCCGGCACCGTGATCCTGCCCGAGGATCGCGACTACGACACCGCCCGCACGCTCTTCAACGGCATGATCGACCGCCGCCCGGCGGTGATCGCCCAGTGTGAAGGCGTGGCGGACATCCAGCGGGCGCTTGCCTTCGGACGCGAGAACGAACTCGAGATCGCGGTGCGCGGCGGCGGCCATGGCGTCGCCGGCCGCGCGCTCTGCGAGGGCGGGCTGGTGATCGACCTGCGGCGGATGAACGGCGTCTCGGTCGATCCCGACCGCGGCACCGTCCGGGTCGCGGGCGGCGCGACCATGGGCGATATGGACCGGGCGACGCAGCCCCACGGGCTCGCCGCGCCGGGCGGACGCGTCTCGACGACCGGGGTCGGCGGCTACCTTCTGGGCGGCGGCGACGGCTGGATGGCCCGCAAGCTGGGCCTTGCCTGCGACGCGCTGATCGAGGCGGAACTCGTCACCGCTGATGGCACGCTGGTTCGCGCCAGCGAGGACGAAAACCCCGAACTGTTCTGGGCGCTGCACGGCGGCGGCGGCAATTTCGGCGTGGCGACCAGCTTCACGCTGCGGCTCCAACCCCTTTCGACCATCACCTTCGCCTTCCTCTTCTGGCCGGCCGAGGCGGTCGAGACCGTCCTGCCCCGCTACCGCGACTACATGGCGGACGCACCCGAGGATGTGGGCGGCGCGGCCGTGCTGCTGACCGGGCCCGAGGAAGCCTTCGTGCCCGAGGCGCTGCACAACCGGCCGTGCTTCACGCTCCTCGTGGCCGTGGCGGGCGACGAAGAAACCGCTCGGCCGCTGCTGGCGCCGATCAAGGACCTCGGCCATGCCGGCGGCTGCGTCGAGACCGTGCCCTATGCCGACTTCCAGTGCATGTTCGACGACCCGCCGGGCTATCGCAACTACTGGTCGGCCGAATACCTGTCGGACCTGCCCGACCCGGCCATCGCCGCCTTCGGTGCGGCGGGGCGCGACCTGCCCGTGCCCACCCCCAGCATGCAGCCGCTGTTTCCGCAGGGCGGCGCCATCGCCCGCGGCCCGGCCGACACGCCGCTGCCCTGGCGCGCCGCGCCCTGGGCCGTGCATCCGTTGGGCCTGTGGGAAGACCCGGCCCAGGACGAGGCCGGCCGGGCCTGGGCGCGCGGCGTGCGCGAGGCGATGCAGCCCTGGGCGCATGGCAGCGTCTATCTGAACTTCCTCGGCGCCGAGGAGAGCCCCGACCGCATCGTCGCCGGCTGGGGCGCCGGGAACCTTGCCCGGCTGCGGCAGGTCAAACGCACCTTCGATCCGCAGAACGTCTTCCGCAACAACCACAACATTGCGCCCGCGTGACCGCCCCGACTCCGGGGGCACGCACCACCCGCAAACGAAACGACATCACCATGCAACCGATCCAACGAAACCCAATCATGACGAAGCTCCTCGCAAAGGCGACCTTCGCGGCCATGCTGGCCGCCGCGCCCGCCCTGGCGGGGACCGAATCCTTCACCGACCGGCTGGTCGTCACTGACGACGTGTCGGTGAGTCTGACCCAGGTCCTCGACGGGCTCGAAGGCCGCTGATCTCGACACCCAATGCGAACTGGAAACCCAGGGCGAGCATGCCCGTTGAGCGAGAGGGCGAGATCCATGACCGGATCATCGCTCCGCACATGAAGATCGGCCCCGGCGCAACGGGCGCCGGGGGTCTCGCACCCCGGCACTGCGTTCCTGCCGGCTCCCTTCCCGTCACGGCGCACCAGGCCCGGCAAGTGGATGCGGGCGCCCGACGAGCTGGCGCCAGATGCGCCATGTGCCCCCCCTGTCGCGGCAGAGGAGGTTCAGGTGGGGTCCCTCCTGCTGGACGGTCCGGGCGGCGCCGAGCGGTGCGACTGCCAGCCGATAGTGCGCACGCACATGGACGGTGTCGCCCAGGAGTTCGGCTTCGGCGATCGCTATGCTGAACGCGGTCAGCCGAACGCCGCCCTCCGCGCCGAGTTGCCGGGCGAGCGCGGCGCGGATCGCCGCGCGCCCCTCCACGGACGGCGCGTCCGGCATGAGTTGCAGCGCCTCGGGGTGATAGAGCTGGGCGACCGCGGCCCAATCGTCGGCGAGCGCATGCTGCACATAGCGCTCGGGAATCGTCGCGATCGGCCGGCAGTCGCCGGCCGGAAGCTGGCCTTCCAGCGCATCTGCAAGGGCTGCGCCCGACCGCGCCTTCCGGGTGGTGGTTGCGTTCGGGTGCGTCGGCTTCTCCTCTCCTTCCTGATGGCGCGCACCGCCCGGGGGGCGGTACGGGCGCAGGGTGGCCGGCTCAATGCGTGTGCTCACCCGGCGTATCGATGCCGCAGCGTTCGTCCAGAGCGGACGCCTCGTCGGCCGCCACCGGCAGCGTCAGGCCGCCCTCGGCCGGGGCGCCGAGCAGCGAGGCAATCACGACCGCGGGCACGTCGCCGGGGTTGCGGGCGGTGTGGACCTCGTTGCCCGGGTCGACGATGGCGGTCCCGGGAGCCAGCCGGCGCGCGGTACAATCCTCGGCGAAGATGAAGTCGAGCTCCCCCTCGGCGAGGCTGACCAGCACGGTGCCTGGGTGGGTGTGCCAGGGAAAGATGGCGCCGGGCTGGATCGTGAACTCCATCACGACGAGGGTCGAGGCGTCGAGCATCTCCACCGCGTGCGGCGACAGGCCGTCGAGCTCCTGGGTGAGCTGGACCGACACCGGGCCCGAGAAGACGTGCCGCTCGGTCAGCGGCACGGCCGTGATCGGCTCGGGCTCTGCCGCCGCGGCGGTGCCGAGTCCGATGGCGGCGACGAGGCTGGCTAAAGGGATGGACGCGCGCCTGCGGCGGCGATGGCGGGATGCGTGAACAGACATGGCTGTCTCCTTTCGTGGTCAGTGGAAAGGCCCTAGCGGCGGAGGCCGTGGACGATCCGGTAGGTGCGGGGCACGGTGACGCCGAGGTTGTCGGCAAAGCTGTCATGGAAGGCGGTGAGGTGACCCTCGAACCGCGCCCGGCGGTCGGGGTCGAGCTTGCCGGCCAGCGCACGGACCGGTCCGTAGCCCTCGACGAACTGGCGCCAGGCGGTGGCCCCGTCGGGCACCCGGTAGAAGGAGGTGCCCTCCTCGATGGTCAGGTCGAAGGCTGGTCCAAGAAGCGCCTGCAGCCGCTCGGTGCGACCCCAGTCGAAGGGCGAGGGCGGCGGCGGGCCGTCGGGCGCGGGCATGTAGGATTTGATGATCCGGAACATCTCGAAGACGTTGCCATCCGGCGTCCAGACCGCGAGCACGAGCCGCCCGCCGGGGCGGCAGATGCGTGCAAGCTCGGCCGCCGCATCCTCGGGCCGCTGGGCGAACATCACGCCGAAGGTGGAGATGATGCGGTCGAAGGCGCCATCGGCAAAGGGCAGCGCCTCGGCATCGCCCTCTACGAAGGGGATATCGCGCCCCTCGGCCGCGGCGAGGCGGCGTGCGGCCGCGAGCATCTCCGGGGCGAAATCGACCGCGGTCACCTCGGCCCTCCGCGCGGCCAGCCGCCGCGCAGCCCAGCCGGTGCCGGTGGCGACGTCCAGAACCGGCGCGCCAGGCGCCGGTTGCAGCCGGTTTACGGCATGTTCGATGGCGTCGCAGATGCCGCGGCTGATCTCGTCA
>PUNI01000456.1 GCA_003551745.1 Paracoccaceae bacterium
CCCCCGAGATCGAGTTCGATATCAGGGAGGACCTGGTGACTCTTCCCTACACGGGCGGCACGACCGGTATGCCCAAGGGCGCCATGGTGAGTCACTACAACTTCGGAGCTGCCCGGCAGCTCGCCGACGGGTTCTGGGGCGACATCGTCCAGGAGGGTAAGGAGACGATAATCGCCTATCTGCCTTTCTACCACATATACGGTCAGTCGGTGGTCATGATGGGCAGCCTGAGCCAGGGCTATACCCAGGTACTCCTCACTACCCCAGACCCCGACGATATTCTGGAAGCTATAGGCAATCACAAGGCCACGATATTCTACAGCGTTCCCGCCCTGTACGAACACCTCATCGACTACGAGAAGACCAACAGGGTGAACTGGAAGCGCATCAAGGTTCTGATATCGGGTGCCGACGCTCTGCTTGAGGATACCGCCAGGGGTTTTGAGAAGCGCACGGGGGCTCAGATCCACGAGGGCTGGGGCATGACCGAGACCACCTCGGTCGGAGTGGTCAGCCCTTACGGGAGGCCCAAGATCGGGGCCTTTGGTGTCCCCATGCCCGGCTGTGTGGGGGCGATAGTCGATGCCGAGGACAGCAGCAAGTTCCTGCCCGTTGGTGAGGTCGGCGAGCTGGTCTTCAAGGGGCCGACGGTGGTCAAGGGCTACTGGGGTAAGCCAGAGGCGACGCAGGAGATGTTCGTCGATATCGATGGCGAAACGTGGCTTCGCACCGGTGACCTGGCCAGCATGGACGAAGAGGGGTACTTCCATTTCTACGACAGGAAGCGCGACATGATCAAGTACAAGGGACTGGCCGTCTTCGCCAGGGAGGTGGAAGAGGTGCTGGCCGCGCATCCCCAGGTCAAGGAGGCCGGCGTGATTGGAGTCCCCGACCCCGACGTGGGGGAGAGGGTCAAGGCCATCGTCGTGCTGGAGCGAGAGGCCAGAGGACGGGTGAGTGAGGAGGAGATCATGAAGTACGCGGCAGAAAAGCTGGCCCACTACAAGGTGCCCAAGATAGTCGAGTTCAGGGGCGAGGTGCCCAAGACGGACGTGGGCAAGGTCTCCCGCCGCGAACTGAGAGAGGAGTAGCTGGAAATGGCTGCGTTTTTCGAGGTACAGAACCTTACCAAGCGTTTCGGCGGACTGACTGCCGTCGATGACGTGAGTTTCACCATCGAGCGCGACGAGATAGTGGGGCTTATCGGCCCTAACGGTTCCGGGAAGACGACCATGGTACGGTGCATCATGGGGATATTGAAGCCGACATCGGGCACAGTGAGATTCAACGGTCAGGACATCACCGGGTGGCGACCGTGGAAAATCGTCCAGGCGGGCCTGGCAGGCACCTTCCAGGTGGTCAAGCCCTTTCGCCGCCTGCCTGTCATAGGAAACGTGATAGTGGGCTGCCTTTGCCCCCGCATAACGAGGAGGGGCGAGTGGGTCAAGAGCACTCCCGTGAAGGCCCGCGATGCCCTGGAGTTCGTGGGCATCGCCGATCGCATGCTTGAGCCGGCTTCTACCCTTTCTCATGGGGATCTGAAGAGGTTGGAGGTCGCGAGGGCGATTTCCACCGAGCCGGAACTGCTCATCCTCGACGAGCCTTTCGGGGGCCTCAACCCGGCCGAGACCGACCTCGTTGCCAAGTCCATGGCGAGGCTGCACAAGGGAGGCCGCTTCGGCAGGCTTCATAGCGAAGGCCCTGCCATGCTCATAATCGAGCACAAGCTGAGCGACCTGATGAAGATAGTCGACCGTGTGATCGTCCTTAACTACGGTAAGCTCATCGCCTGGGGGCCTCCCGAAGAGGTCGTCAGGGACCCGGTTGTCATCGAGGCCTACACAGGCAAGGAGGTGCCAATTGCTTGAGGCAAAGGATGTTGGCGTACGCTACGACACTGCCACCGTCCTGGATGGAGCCAGTCTCCGCGTCGAGAAGGGCGAGTTGGTAGGCCTGGTCGGTCCCAATGGTGCCGGCAAGACCACCTTGCTGCGTGCTATCGCCGGCCTCATCAACTGGGACAGGGAGGTTCTCCAAGGGACCAGGATGGAAGATGTGGTTCTCGAAGGAACCATAGAGTTCGAAGGTGAACGGATCGACAGGCTACCGGCGTATAAGATAGCCCAAAAGGGGCTGCAGTTGTGCCCTCAGATGGGCAGGCCGTTTGTCGAGATGTCGGTGCAGGATAACCTTCTGGCAGGAGCTTACCTGACCAGGGACAAGAAGGAGATCAACCAGGAACTGGAAAAGGTCTACCAGTTGTTTCCCAGGCTCAAGGAGCGACACAAGCAGCTAGCAGGGACACTATCCGGCGGAGAGCGACAGATGCTAGCCGTGGGGCGTTCGCTCATGCGGCAACCCAAGTTCATGCTTGTCGACGAGCCATCAAGCGGCCTCGCGCCAAAGGTGAAGGACGAGTTGTTCAACCGCGTGCAGGAGATATACAAGGAACTGGGAGTCACCATACTGCTTGCCGAGCAGGACATCAGCTTTGCCTTCCAGCTGTCCAAGCGAAACTACGTGATGTCCCGGGGACACGTCATCGCGGAAGGGACGGCCGAGGAGTTGATGAAGGACGACAGGATCAGAGAGACTTACCTGGGCATGTAGCTTCGCGAACTGTCAGGTATCGGTAGTCACCTATCACCAGTCAGCACTCGGCGATCAGCTTTCAGCACTCAGCGGTTGCTGATCTCTGGCCGGCGTCTTACTGTTTCTCAAGCATGTGGTTTCTCCGCTTGCAGTTGCGTGCGCCACGCGTCGCTGTTTGCGGGCGGGTCCTGCACCCGCCCCTACGCAATATGCTGCCGCGGGCTACATAAGCCACTATCAGCCATCATCAGCCCGTGTCGATAGCTTAGTGCTAGCTGCCGATTCAGGTGGCAAAACGCCCCCGTCCCTGATATAATGCGGCGGGCAATTCTTGCCTGCCACACGAAGCAAACTGTTAGGAGGTCACATGCTATGAAGAACAGACACATCAGAAAGGCGGCGGTGCTCGGTTCAGGGGTGATGGGCAGCAGGATAGCTGCTCTTCTGGCGGGTGTGGGCATTCCCACCTACCTGCTGGATATCGTCCCCAATGAGCTGGACGAGAAGGACATCAAGAAGGGGCTGACCAGGGAGTCCCCGGCCTTCCGGAACAAGCTGGCCCAGATGGGCATTCAGGGCACCATCGGGGCAAGGCCGCCGGCCATGTTCGTCGCCGATGACGCAAAGCTCATCACGCCCGGCAACTTCGAAGACCACCTATCGTGGCTCTCCGATGCCGACTGGATCATCGAAGGGGTGATCGAGAACCTGCCCATCAAGAAGGAACTGCTCCGCAAGGTTGAACCATTTCTCAAGCCGGATGCGATTCTCAGTACGAACACATCGGGGCTGTCAATCGAGAAGATATCGGAAGACTTCTCGCCGGATGTGAAGAAGCGCTTCCTGGGCACCCACTTCTTCAACCCCCCCAGGCACATGAAGCTCCTGGAGATCATACCGGGAGCCCACACGGACAGGAACATCCTTGACTTCATGGCCGAGTTCTGCGAGAGAAGGCTGGGCAAGAGCGTGGTCTTCGCCAAGGACACCCCCAATTTCATCGCCAACAGGATCGGCACACACGGCCTGGCCGTGATCATGAGGACCATCGTGGAGGACGGCTACACGATCGAGGAAGCGGACGCGATAACCGGCCCTCCCATGGGC
>PUNI01000224.1 GCA_003551745.1 Paracoccaceae bacterium
AGCGCGGCGAGGATGGTTTCGCGAGGGGTGGGCATAAGCTTTGTGTTATCGCGGGTGTAGAGAAGGTCAGGTCAGAGTCCCCAATGAACCGCCCCATGCCAGGGCGGAGCTTCGTTGAGCCCTTGAAGGTTCGACAGTCATCGGCATGCCGGTTAGGCTATGAAACGAAAAGGGGAAATGGATGAGCCGGCCTGTCAGCTCAAGAACACCTATCCTCGGAGATGTCGGCGTAGTTTTTCGCGTGTCGGTCGCGATCGTCGTAGTCTTCGTCCTCGCGGCCGCGATGGCGCCGGGGCCAGTGGAGCGCGCCGCGCAAGCGGTGCTCCATGCCACGGCGACGAACGTCGGCTGGATGTACCTTCTGGTGATGAGCGGGTTCGTTTTCTTCGTGCTGTTCCTTGGCCTGTCGCGGATCGGGACCATAAGACTGGGCGCCCCGGACGAGCGGCCCGAATTCTCGTTTCCAAGCTGGCTCGCCATGATCTTTTCGGGCGGCATGGGCGTGGGGCTCGTGTTCTGGGGCGTCGCCGAGCCGATGATGCACTTCAACGCCCCACCGCTCGGCATCGGGTTGCCGCGAACGGCCGAGGCGGCACAAACCGGCATGCTCTATGCCTTCTTTCACTGGGGGCTGCACCAATGGGCGACTTTTGCGCTGGTGGGGCTCGCCCTCGCCTATGTCCGGTTTCGCCACAAGAGCCATGGCCTCATAAGCGAGACCTTCCGCCCGCTTTTGGGACCCCGCGTCGATACCGGCTGGGGCAAGGCCATCGACGTGCTGACAGTCGTCTCGACTGTATTCGGCGTGGCCACGACGCTGGGGCTTGGTGCACTGCAGGTAAACAGCGGAGTCGCACAGCTGACCGGCGTGCCCTACGGCTTCCCGGCACAATTGGTGATCCTTGCCGTCATCGGGGGCCTGTTCATGCTGTCGGCCATGACCCCGCTCGACCGCGGCATCAAGCTGCTGAGCAATGCCAACATGGCCCTCGCGGCGGCCCTTCTCGGATCGGTCCTCCTCTTGGGGCCGACATCCTTCATCTTCGGGGTCCTCACCCAGACCCTCGGCGAATACCTGGGTAACGTGATCCAGATGAGCCTTGTCACCTCGCCCTATTCGAACGGGGCGTGGGTTGAGCAATGGACCATGTTCTACTGGGCCTGGGGTTTGAGCTGGGCGCCCTTCGTCGGCAGCTTCATCGCCCGGATCTCGCGCGGGCGGACCATTCGCGAATTCGTCCTCGGCGTAATGATCGTCCCGGTGGCGCTGAGCATGCTGTGGTTTTCGACCTTCGGCGGCGCGGCCGTCCAGTTCGAGATCTTCGAGAACGCCGGCATCGCCGATGCCGTGGCGGCCGAGGTCCCGGCCGGGCTCTATGCCCTGCTCGACCAGTTGCCCGGCAGCGGGGTGCTCACGGTCGCATCCATCATCCTCGTCGGCATGTTCCTCGTGACATCGGCCGACTCGGCCACGTTCGTGCTCGGCATGTTCACCTCGAAAGGCGTACTCAACCCCACACGCGCGGTCCGGGTCCTCTGGGGCTGCCTGCAGCTGCTGATGGTGGTGGTGCTGCTGATGACCGGCGGTCTGGAGAGCCTGCGGACGGTTTCGATCATCGCAGCCTTCCCGTTCATGCTGCTGATGATCCTGATCGCGGTCTCGCTGTACCTTGATCTTTCGCAGGAGATCGCGGCGCGGGATGAGAAGGCGCAGGTGCTCGAACGGCGGATCGAACGCCTGCTGCTGCGGGAATCCGAACGCGTGGCGGCTGAGCAAGCCGAGGCCGAAGTTCATCCAACAGTTCCCGAAGGCTCTGAGCCGATGACCTTGCCAAGCTCGGAAGGGAACAGCGCCAGCAACTGAAAATCTGACGCCCCGGATAAATTTCCCGCTCTTTGTCACCTTCTCAAGGATGACAGCGCATTTCTTGCAGCTTCAGCTGACCGGGCGCTCGCCTTATGGCCCCAGCAATTCGACCGGTGCCAATCCCTCCGGAAAATTCGTCAGCGGACGCGCTAGAGCGTCGGTGTGCAGGCGGTTTTCGCTGCATCTGCATCAGGTGGCTGTGTCCGCATAGCTGACTTCAAAACCTTCCCTCCACCCACTTCGCCACGATCAGCCCCGGCACGCTGTCATGTGCGCGCTCGGCGTCCCGGTCCAGATCCAGCCGCTTCGGAAGCTTGACCTGCGGGACGAGCAGGAAGATCGGCGCGGTGACCTGGTTGCGACCGGTCTTCGCGCGCGACGCCACCGCCTGGCCGCGATTGTTGATGCGGGCCCGGTCGGCGACCAGCAGGCTCGGGCCGCGGCGGCGGTAGACGAAGCGGAGACGGAGCCCGCGGCGGCGCTCCCATTCGCCCGGCGTGATCTTGCCCCCGCGCAGGCCCCGTCCGGCGGCGGGCGTCGGGATCGCGAGCCAGAAGCTGGTTTTCGAGCGGATCAGCGGGCCGGTGTCGTGGGCTCCGACGATGGCCGGGGCCTTCGACCAGACCAGCGACGCCGCGCCGATGCTGGTGGTCCCCTTGGGCCATGTCTCCGCGCGGATGCTCCGGGCGAGCCGGTGGCCCAGCCCCGCGCCGGTGATCTGGCGGCGCCAGTCGGCCTTGAGCTGCCCGCCGGCCTCGCGCATCGCCGTGGTCACCGCATGCTCGCCCGCCTTGATCTCCGCGGCCATGAGCGCGGCGAGGTCCGGCGTGACGTCGAGCTTCAGCTTCACGATGATCCCTTGCATTCATTTTTCGGCCGGCATCTGCCACACTGGCGTAATCAAACGGAGGAGAAGAAGATGAGCGATCGCGACGCGTATGTAGAAAAGATGAAGGCGAAGCTGGACGAGTGGAACGCCGAAATCGACAAGATGCAGGCGCAGGCCAGGGCCGCGGAAGCGGAGAACAAGGCGAAGTACGACAAGCAGCTCGCGGAGATGCGCGAGCAGCGCGACGAAGCCCAAGCAAAGATGAAGGAAGCGCAGGCCGCAAGCGATGCGGCGTGGGACGACATGCGCAAGGGGATGGAAACCGCTTGGGAGGACATCTCGAGCTCCTTCCAGAAGGCATGGAGCCGCTTTCAGTAATCTGATCCCCCCATGCTTCAGTATCACGCCGGGCGCAGGTCCACGGTCCAGACGAGCCGTTCGCGGTCGCGGACGGGCTCGCCCTGGATGAGAAAGGCCTCGCCGTCGATCTCGACGCGGTCGCCGGGGCGCGGGCTTGGCACTTCGGCCACGCGCAAATCCACGCGGGTGGTCTCCGACCAGATGCGCGCGTCGCCGAAGCCGGTCGTCTCGTCCGCGCGCCGCGCCACGGCCCGTACAAGGACGGGCGCGCCGCCCTCGGGCGTGTAGACGGCCTCGCGGGCGATGTTGTCATCGGCGA
The DNA here is from genome assembly GCA_003551745.1 of Paracoccaceae bacterium. Taxonomy (GTDB): domain Bacteria; phylum Pseudomonadota; class Alphaproteobacteria; order Rhodobacterales; family Rhodobacteraceae; genus Rhodobaculum. Next base: position 3,376 of record PUNI01000224.1, read on the forward strand.
AGAGCGCGTCGAGCGCCATGGCAACGGCGGTCATCAGGTCCGCCGCGCCGAGCGCAGCACCTGCGGGCGGGTGCAGATCGGCAGCGGGTTCGACTCAATTTCCAGCCGCACCCATTCATCGCGATCCCGGTCGGGGATCATGCGCGCATAAAGTGGCAAGCCCACAGTATTGACGGTCTCGAACGTGTCTGCGGGGGCGTAGTAAATCTCGAACAGCCCTTCGACCCCCTCGGGATAGAAATACGCCTTGTCGGTTGGCACGCCGAAGCCGAGACCACCCCGGTAGCGGCGGAAGGTGATGCCGCCG
>PUNI01000467.1 GCA_003551745.1 Paracoccaceae bacterium
GCGCTGGCCGCTCGACACCGCGAGCCCGGCGCTGGTCGGCGGCGGCCGCAAAGGCGCGAAGGCATGAGCGGGTCGTCTGGAGCCGGGATCGCGGTTCTGGGGGCGGGCGCCTTCGGCACCGCGCTGGCCGCGGCGCTGGCCCCGCAGGGCGGGGTGACGCTCTGGGCGCGCGACGCCGCCCATGCAGGCGAGATCGCGGCCGCCGGCGAGAACGCGCGCCGCCTGCCCGGCGTCGCGCTGCCGGCCACGCTGCGCGTCACCGCCGATGCCGCGGAAGCGCGCGCCGATGTGGTGCTTCTGGCGATGCCGATGCAGGCGCTGGCGGGGTTTCTCGAGGCCGGGGCTGCCCGGCTGGACGGGCGCCGGCTGGTGGCCTGCTGCAAGGGGCTCGACCTCCGCCGTCGCCTCGGGCCCACGGCGCTGATCGCACGGGCCTGCCCCGCCGCGACCCCGGCGGTGCTGACCGGCCCCTCCTTCGCGGCCGACATCGCCCGCGGCCTGCCCACCGCGCTGACGCTGGCCTGCGCCGACGACACCGCCGGGGCGGCGCTGCAATCCGTCCTCTCCGGCCCGACGCTGCGGCTTTACCGGACCAGCGACGTTACCGGCGCCGAGCTGGGCGGCGCGCTGAAGAACGTGATTGCCATCGCAGCTGGCATCGTCCTCGGCGCCGGGCTGGGCGAGAGCGCGCGGGCGGCAACCATCACCCGCGGCCATGCCGAGATGGTGCGGCTGGCGCTGCGACTCGGCGCGCGGGCCGAGACGCTGGCCGGACTCTCCGGTCTGGGCGATCTGATCCTGACGGCGACCTCGGAGCGCTCGCGCAACTTCGCCCACGGGCTGGCGCTGGGGCGCGGGGCGCCGCCGCCGGCGGGCGTGACGGTCGAAGGGGTGGCCACGGCGCAGGCGGTGCGCGATCTTGCCGCCGGGCTGGGCATCGAGATGCCGCTGTCGCAGGCGGTGGCGGCGGTCTGTACCGGCGCGCTGCCGGTCGGCGAGGCCATCGACCGGCTGTTCAACCGGCCCCTTAAGGAGGAATGAGATGCCGCTTTACGCCATGATCTGCATCGACAAGCCGGGCCACGGCGCGCTGCGCGGCCAGACCCGCGAGGCGCATCTGGCCTATGTGGCCGAAACCGGAGTGGTGGTGCAGGCGGGACCGCTGCTGGACGACGCCGAGGAGATGATCGGCTCGCTGATCATCCTCGATGTGCCCGACCGCGAGGCCGCAACACGCTGGGGCGGCGGTGATCCCTATTTCCACGCCGGGCTCTTCGAAAGCGTCACCGTGCATCGCTGGAAGAAGGTGATCGGCTGATGGCCTTCTGGCTGATGAAATCCGAACCCGACGTGTTCTCCTGGGACGATCTTGTGGCAAAGGGCGCGACCGGCGAGCCCTGGGACGGGGTGCGCAACTATCAGGCCCGCAACAACATGCGCGCGATGAAGCTGGGCGAGCGGGCCTTCTTCTACCACTCGCGCGGCAGCGCGCCCGCCGTGGTCGGCATCAGCGAGGTGATCGCCGAGGCCCATCCCGACCCCACCACGGAGGATCCGCGCTGGGAGTGCGTCGACGTGCGCGCGCAGGCGCCCTTCCCGCGGGCGGTGACGCTGGCCGAGATCAAGGCCGAGCCCCGGCTCGCCGAGATGGTGCTCGTGCGAAACTCGCGGCTCTCGGTGCAACCGGTGCGGGAAGAGGAGTGGCGGCTCGTGTGCGAAATGGGCGGCGCGCGCCCCTGAGCCGCCCTTTTCCGACGCGGGAGATTGACAGCCAGCGGCGTGCCGGGTGTTCTTCGTGAAAACGAGGCAGGGGGTCGGGTGAGGCACGCGGGTGCAGCCAGAATCGGCAGGGTCCATCCCGCGCGGTCCCGTGCCGCGCGGCTCCATGCCTGCCGTCGCGCGTGCAGCCCGGCCGCGGGCCCCCTGCCCTCCCGCCCTGACGCATGGGCGCGGCGCGCCGGACCGGCCCCATCGGCGCCGCGCGCCGGAAGGGTCTGATCCGTGCCGGGCTGGGTGGTGGCCTATGTGCGGGCGGTCGAGCGGCTGAACTACGGATTCGGCCGGCTCGCCATGTATCTCGTGTTCCTGCTGATGGCGGTCCTGCTGTGGGGCGCGCTGGCCCGGGCCGGCGGCGCCCCGCAGATCTGGACCGACGAGATGGCCCAGTTCCTGCTGATGGGCTATTTCATGATCGGCGGGGCCTATGCGCTGCAGATGGGCTCGGCGGTGCGGATGGACGTGTTCTATTCCCGCTGGTCGGACCGCACGAAGGCGGCGGTCGATCTGGTCACCATCCTCGCGCTTGTCTTCTATCTTGCGGTCCTGCTCTGGGGCGGGATCGAGAGCACGCTCTATTCCGTCGAGGTGGGCGAGCGGCGGCGCGGCCTCTGGCGGCCCTACATGTGGCCGGTGAAGGCGGTGATGGTGCTGGGCATCCTGCTGATGCTGCTGCAGCTGACCGCCATCTTCCTGCGCGATCTCGCCAAGGTTCTGGGCCGCGATATGCCGCCGCCGCGCGGCCGCGGCGTGGTCGACAACAGCGCCGGCGGCGCGGCGGGCGGAGGTGTCGGCTGATGCCCACCGACATGATCGCGGCGGTGATGTTCGGCTCGATGCTGGCGATGCTGATCACCGGGCAGCGCATGTTCGGCATCATCGGCTTCGTGGCGGTCGTGGCGGCGATGTGGCTGTGGGGCGACCGGGGCGGCTATGACCTCGGCTTCGCACAGACCATGCGGGTGATGAGCTGGTTTCCCCTAATCACGCTGCCGATGTTCATCTTCATGGGCTATGTGCTCAGCGAGAGCCGGCTGGCAGATGACCTCTACCGCATGTTCCATGTCTGGTTCGGGCCGGTGCCGGGCGGGCTCGCCATGGGCACGATCCTTCTGATGGTGCTCATCTCGGCGATGAACGGGCTTTCCGTCGCCGGCATGGCCATCGGCGCGACCATCGCGCTCCCGGAACTCCTGCGCCGGGGCTATGACAAGCGGATGGTGACCGGCGTGATCCAGGCGGGCTCATCGCTCGGCATCCTCGTGCCGCCCTCGGTGGTGATGGTGCTCTATGCGATGATCGCACGCCAGCCGGTGACCGACCTCTGGCTCGCCGGCATCCTGCCGGGGCTGATGATGGCCGCGCTCTTCGTGGCCTACATCTGGCTGCGCTGCGCCTGGAACCCCGCCCTCGGCCCGGCGCTGGCGGCGGCAGAGCGGGCGGCGATCCCGCGCGCCGAGAAGCTGCGCCTGCTGACCGCGGGCCTGCTGCCGCTGGGCATATTCCTGGTGATGATGGTGCCCTTCGTGACCGGCTACACCCGGCTCGTGGAGAGCTCGGTGATCGGGGCGCTGGCGGCCACCGCGGCCGCAATCCTGAAGGGCCGGATGACCCGGGAGGTGTTCGAGAACGCCACCCGGAAGACGCTGGCCGTCAGCTGCATGTTCCTGTGGATCATCCTCGCCGCGCTGACCTTCGGCGCGGTCTTCGACGGTCTCCGCGCGGTCGAGGCGCTGCGGGTGCTCTTTCTAGAGGATCTCGGCCTCGGCCCCTGGGGCGTGCTGATCGTTATGCAGCTGAGCTATCTGATCATGGGCACGTTTCTCGACGACACCGCGATGCTGGTGATCGTGGCGCCGCTTTATGTGCCACTGGTGGCCGCGCTCGGCTTCGATCTGGTGTGGTA
>PUNI01000325.1 GCA_003551745.1 Paracoccaceae bacterium
CAGGCTACTCAACCGCTGCGAGGCGCTGCCCACATCCTTCAGGATGTCCAGGTAGTGCTGATCCGGGGCGCCAGCACGTGTCTGCTCCAACATGAATTCGAGCGCCCGCGCCTGCGGAACGGTGAAGGCAAATTCCTGGCCGTCGAAGACGAACAGCCTGAAATCAAATGCCTCGCCGCGATCCAGCGGAGCACCGATCAGCTCGCGCTTCAGGGCTTCGGCATGCTCGCGTCGCACCAGCAGATCGATCTGCATGAACTCGATACCGTCGCCGCTGCGCAGCGTGACCATGCGGTCCCCGGGCAGATAGAGGTGGCTCACACACGCCGCACCATCACGCACCAGTCGGAACGCATCCCGCAACGCCAGATCAGCAAGACCCGTGTACACGGTCTCTTCGGCCGGGATCCAGAACGGCTCGCCCTCCGCCGTCAACTCCTCCTCGGAAATCAGCACCGGCTGCGCCACGATTCGCACCGACAGGCGCATCCTGTGTTCGGCCACGAGGTAGCGAATGTCGGCAGCCGTGATGCCCCAGTGCTCAGCCAGTTCCGAAAGCTCGAAGGCGTCGCGCTGCAGCCGCATGGAGAATCCTTTTCGAGATAAATGTTCATTTCGTGTTCTAGGAGATTGACAGGATCGGAACAATCCTGTTTTTTCCACAGGTGTCTAAGAAGGCTGGGGATGACCATGTCGGTGCCGATGCACGAACGCCTGCGCGCACGGATCCGCCAGCTCGGCATGAACGTCGCCGAGGTGGCCCGCGAGGCCGGCGTCAACCGCTCCTTCGTCTACGACATCCTGCGCGGGCGCTCGCAGGTGCCCAGCCTCGAGAAGCTGGGCCAGATCGCGAAGGTCGTGAAGGTCGATCCCGACTGGCTGCTGAACGGCAAGGGCCGGCTCGAGGGCGATGACCCGATAACCGAGGATTACCACAACGACTTCGTGGCCATCCAGTATGCTCATGCGCGCCCGTCGATGGGGGGCGGAGCCATCGTCGAGGATGAGGAGCGGGTCGGCCGGGACTTCCACTTCCGCCGTGCGTGGATCCGCGATCGCCTTCGCGCGGCGCCCTCCATGCTGCGTGTGATGGCCGTCCACGGCGACAGCATGACGCCCACGCTCAACGATGGCGACGTGATCCTCGTCGACATGAACCAGCGCAGCCCGATCCCGCCCGGCATCTTCGTGCTCCATGACGGCATGGGGCTCGTGGCCAAGCGGCTCGAGCACGTGCCCATGAGCGATCCGCCCCGGGTGCGCATCATCTCCGACAACTCGCGCTACACGCCCTATGAATGCACGGCAGACGAGGTCAATATCGTCGGACGCGTTCGCTGGTATGGCAGGGAGATGTAATGGGACCGAAGCAGATGAAATACAAAAAGCGCCGGGTGGTCCGGTCACCGGGCGCTCTTCTTCGACAGTGAAAAGTTGCGTCAAGGGGGGCAGAAAGTCAATGGTGATTTCCTGTTTGATTTTCGGGATGATACGAGAAAATCCAGCCCTCACACTCTGTGGTCCGGCCGATGCTCAGCCGTGGTTATCCTGCTCATGACCCAGCACCACGCCACACCGCAGTACAATCAGATCTACACTGGCGTACCTCGCAGCGAGAAGCTGGTCTTGCTCGTCGCGTACGTCAAAGGGGCCAGCCTTGTCAGGGCTCGGGAGCAGATAACCGAGTGCTGCCCTTGAACTCGCCCGGCACATCGAATCCGGCCACGGAGGTTCTGGCCGGCCTGGTTGAGCGAGTCACTTTCCACAACCCGGAGAATGGCTTCTGCGTGCTGCGGGTGAAGGCCAGGGGGCACCGGGATCTGGTGACCACCGTGGGCCATGCCGCGATGATCTCGGCGGGAGAATGGATCACGGCTTCAGGCACCTGGCTCAACGACCGCACGCATGGTCTGCAGTTCAAGGCGCATTTTCTGAAGACTTCCGCCCCCTCGACGATCGACGGCATCGAGAAATACCTCGGCTCTGGCATGATCCGCGGTATCGGGCCTGTCTATGCCAAACGGCTGGTCAAGATGTTCGGCAAGGACGTCTTCGACACCATCGAAGCGACGCCCGAACGCCTGCGTGAGGTCGAGGGCATTGGCCCCAAGCGGGCCGAGAAGATCACCTCGGGCTGGGCCGACCAGAAGGTGATCCGCGAGATCATGGTGTTTCTGCACCAACACGGCGTTGGCACGGCGCGCGCGGTGCGCATCTTCAAGACCTACGGCACCGACGCCGTGCAGATCATGAGCGAGAACCCGTATCGTCTGGCCAGGGACATCCGCGGCATCGGCTTCCGCACCGCCGATTTGATCGCCGAAAAGCTGGGTATCGAGAAAACCGCCATGATCCGGGTGCGCGCGGGGATTTCCTTTGCACTGAGTGAAGCCATGGGCGACGGCCATTGCGGGCTGCCCCGGGCGGAACTGATCGGGTTGGCAGAGAAGCTGCTGGAGGTACCCGCTCCACTGATCGAGAGCGCATTGCTGGATGAACTGGCCGAGGAGACGGTCACGGCCGACCGGGTGGCCGACACTGAGTGCATCTTCCTGACCGGCCTGTACCTTGCCGAGCGCGGGATCGCCGAGCACCTCAAGCGGATCCGTGCAGGCCCCCTGCCCTGGCCGGGGATCAATGCCGACAAGGCGCTGCCCTGGATCGAGCAGAAGACAGGCATCACCCTCGCGGACAGCCAGGCTGAGGCCATCCGCACCGCCCTGAACTCAAAGATCATGGTGATCACCGGCGGCCCCGGCGTCGGCAAGACCACCATCGTCAACTCGATCCTGCGCATCCTGGCGGCCAAGGGCGTGAAGCTTCTGCTTTGCGCACCCACCGGCCGCGCCGCCAAACGCATGACCGAAGCCACGGGCATGGAGGCGAAGACCATCCACCGGCTCCTCGAGTTCGACCCCAAGGCCTTCGGCTTCAAGCGCAATGACGAGAACCCCCTCGACTGCGACCTGCTGGTCGCGGACGAGAGCTCGATGGTCGACGTGCTGCTGATGCAATCTCTCCTGAAGGCGGTGCCGAGCGGCGCGGCGCTGCTGATCGTCGGTGACATAGACCAGCTGCCCTCTGTTGGGCCCGGCCAGGTCCTCGCGGACATCATCGGCTCTGGCACTGTTCCCGTGGCGCGACTGACCGAGGTGTTCCGGCAGGCTGCGCAGAGCAAGATCATCACCACGGCGCATGCGATCAACGCAGGCCGCCTGCCTGATCTCGGCAAGCCAGAGGGGGAGGCGGACTTCTACTTCGTGCCGGCGGCGGATCCGGAACAGGCCGTCCCGCGCATTGTCGAGCTGGTAGCCAAGCGTATTCCACGGCGATTTGGCTTCGACCCGATCAAGGACATTCAGGTGCTCTGCCCGATGAACCGCGGCGGCGTCGGCGCGCGATCGCTCAACATCGAGCTGCAGGCCGCGCTGAACCCGGCAGGAGAGAAGAAGGTAGAGCGGTTCGGCTGGACCTTCGCACCCGGCGACAAGGTCATGCAGATCGAGAACGACTACGACAAGGACATCTATAACGGTGATATCGGCATGATCGAGGATGTCGATATCGACGAGGGCGAGGTGGCCGTGGATTTCGACGGGCGCACGGTGAGCTTCGTCTTCGGCGAGCTCGACACATTGGTCCCCGCCTATGCCGCGACAATCCACAAAAGCCAAGGCTC
>PUNI01000323.1 GCA_003551745.1 Paracoccaceae bacterium
CCGCCCCGCCGCAACACTGCCCGAGCCCGGGGCCAAGCGGTATGGGCGTGATCGAAGGGGCCGTGACCGCGCGGGCGCGGGTGGCGGCCTCCCATTCCAGCGCTCCGCCGCCGATCGTGCCCGACTGCCCGCCCTCCCAGACCAGCATCGATGCCCCGGCCTCCCGCGGGGCCGAGCCCTGGTGGGCAAGCACCAGCACCCTTGTGACCTGGCCGTGACGTGCGACCGCGGCACGCAGGGCGGCGAGATCAAGGCTCATCCCTGCACCCGCGCGACGGCCGCGAGCAGGCGTTCCGGCGTCGCCGGGGCGTCGAGCGCGGGATAGACGCTGCCGTCGCCGCAGGCGGCCACCGCATCCGACAGTGCCAGAAGCACGGAGTTCGCCAGCATCAGCGGCGGCTCGCCCACCGCCTTCGAGCGGTGGATCGTCTCTTCGCGGTTCGCGCCCTCCCAGAGCCGGACGTTGAAGATGCGCGGTCGGTCCGAGCAGGCCGGGATCTTGTAGGTCGAGGGCGCATGGGTGCGCAGCCGGCCCTTCGCGTCCCACACCAGCTCCTCGGTCGTCAGCCACCCCGCACCCTGCACGAAGCCACCCTCGATCTGGCCGATGTCGAGCGCGGGATTCAGGGAGCGGCCGCAGTCGTGCAGGATATCGGCGCGCAGAATGCGGTGCTCGCCGGTGAGCGTATCGATCACCACCTCGGCCGCCGCAGCGCCGTAGGCGAAGTAGAAGAACGGCCGGCCGCGTCCGGCGATGCGGTCCCAGTGGAGCTTGGGGGTGCGGTAGAAGCCGGTTGCCGACAGCGAGATGCGGGCCATCCATGCCCGGCGCGCGACATCCTCGAAGGCGTAGTCGGCCCCGCCCACCCGCACGCGGCCGCCTTCGAAACGCACCGCGGCCGGATCGGACTGATGCTCGGCGGCGAGCCAGCCGGCGATGCGGTCGCGGATGGTGCGGCAGGCGGCCTGGACCGCCATGCCGTTGATGTCCGAGCCCGAGGAAGCCGCCGTTGGCGAGGTATTGGGCACCTTCGCCGTGTCGGTCGCGGTGATCCTGACGCGGTCGATCTCGACCCCGAAGACGCCCGCGGCGACTTGTGCGACCTTCTGGAACAGGCCCTGGCCCATCTCGGTGCCGCCATGGTTCATGGCGATTGAGCCGTCCTGATAGACATGTACCAGCGCGCCGGCCTGGTTGAGGTGGGTCAGTGTGAAGGAAATGCCGAACTTCACCGGCGTCAGCGCAAGCCCGCGTTTCAGTATCGGATTTTCACGATTCCAATCGGCAATCGCTAGCCTTCGCGCGTCGAACTCGCAGGATTTCTGCAACTCCGGGACCAGCTCGTGCAACAGGAAATCCTCGACCTCCATGCCGTAGGGGGTTGTCCGGCGGTTGGCCGGCGCGGAGGGTGGCGCGTAGAAGTTGAGCCGGCGCACCGCCAGCGGGTCGCGGCCGAGGGCGTGCGCGATGTGGTCGAGTATCCGTTCGCAGCCCAGCATCCCCTGCGGACCGCCGAAGCCGCGGAAGGCGGTGTTCGACTGGGTGTGCGTGCGCAGCCGGTGACTCTCCACGCGGAATGCCGGGAAGGAATACGCGTTGTCCGCGTGCAGCATCGCCCGGTCGCAGACCGGCAGGCTGAGGTCGGCCGACCAGCCGCAGCGGGCATACTGCCGGACCTCGGCGCCGAGGATGCGGCCCTCGCCATCCACCCCGACCCGGTAGAGGATGCGGAAGTCGTGCCGCTTCCCGGTGATCAGGAAATCGTCGTCCCGATCATAGCGCATCCGGCAGGGCCGCCCGGTGGCGCGCGCTGCCACCGCGCAGGCGACGGCGAGCGCGTTGCCCTGGCTCTCCTTGCCGCCGAAGCCGCCGCCCATGCGCCGCACCTCCACCCGCACCGCGGCCATCGGCAGGCCCAGCGCCTCGGCCACCTTGTGCTGGATCTCGGTCGGGTGCTGGGACGAGCACTGCACCAGCATCTCGCCGCCTTCCAGCGGCGTGGCGAGCGCGGCCTGGCCCTCGAGATAGAAATGCTCCTGACCGCCGATCTCGATCTGGCCCTCCACCACATGGGGCGCCGCGGCGATGGCGGCGGCGGCATCGCCGTTCGACCAGATGCGGGGGCCCTCCTCGAAGCGGCTGTCGGCGGCGAGTGCCTCGTCGATCGTCAGGATCGCGGGGCGCTCGGCGATCTCGACCCGCGCCAGCCGGGCGGCCTTGCGGGCGGCGAGGTGGCTGTCGGCGGCGACGAGATAGAGGGGTTGGCCGAGATACTGGACGATGCCGTCGGCAAGCATCGGCTCGTCATGGAAGGCGGGGCTGACGTCGGGCAGAGGGGTCAGGTCGGCGGCGCCCCATGCGGCAACGACCCCGGGGGCCGCCCGCACGGCGCCGAGGTCGAGCGCGGTGATCTCGCCATGGGCCACCGGCGACAAGCCGTAGGCGAGGTGCAGCGCATCGGCGGGCGCGGGAATGTCGTCGACATAGCGCGCGGCCCCGGTGACATGGAGCCGGGCCGCGTCATGGGGCAGCGGGCGGTGCACCGGGGCCTGCGCGGCCTCCGGGCTGTGCGGCGCGTTCATGGCGCAACCTCCAGCACCGAGGCGGGCGTGCGCTGGTCCTCGTGGTAATACCGCAGCAGCAGGTTGCGGGCGACGGCCAGCCGATAGTCCGCCGAGGCGCGCATGTCGGAAATCGGCTGGAAGCCCTGGGCGAAGCCGGGCAGGGCGGCCGCCACCGTCTCGAGGCTCCAGGGGCGGCCGACGAGGGCTGCCTCGGCCTGGGCGGCACGCTTCGGCACGCCTGCCATGCCGCCGAAAACGATGCGGGCCGATAGCACTTTTCCGTCCTGAACGGTGATGCTGAAGGCGCCGCAGACCGCCGAGATGTCCTGATCGAACCTTTTCGATATCTTGTAGCAGCGCAGCCGGTCTTGCTGGCGCGGGAAGCTCACGGCCTCGACGAACTCGCCCGGGGCACGGTCCTGCCTTCCGTAGTCGAGAAAGAAATCCTCCAGGGGCAGGGCACGGCGCGCGTCGCCCCGGCGCAGGTGCAGCGTTGCGCCGAGCGCGATCAGCGCGGGCGGGCTGTCGCCGATCGGCGAGCCGTTGGCGATGTTGCCGCCGACGGTGGCTGCCGCGCGGACCTGCTCCGAGCCGTAGCGGCGGATCAACTCGGCAAAGGACGGGTGCAGCGGCGCGACAGCGCGGTGTAACTCGGCAAGGGTGACACAGGCCCCGATCCGCACCTCGGTCCCGGTGATCTCGATCCGCCGCAGCTCCTCGATGCCGGCGATGAAGGCCACCGGTTCGATGTCGCGCAGGCCCTTCGTCACCCAGAGCCCCACATCGGTCGCCCCGGCGATCAGCGTCGCGTCCGGGTTCTCCAGATACCAGGCGGCGAAGGCGTCGACGGTCGGCGGGCGCTGCGGCGCGGGGCTGTCCCGCATCCAGTGGGGCACCGGCGCGTCGGCGGCCGCCTCGGCGGCCCGGACGATCGGGGCATAGCCGGTGCAGCGGCACAGGTTGCCCGCGAGCACATCGTCGAAATCGCGCCGGCCCTGCAGATGTGCCACCGCCAGGCTGACCACGATGCCCGGCGTGCAGAAGCCGCATTGCGAGCCGTGATGATCGATCAGCGCCTGCTGGACGGGATGCAGCGCACCGTCGGGGCCGGCGATGCCCTCGACCGTGCGCACCGCCTTGCCCTGAAGCTGCGGCAGGAACAGGATGCAGGCGTTCAGCGCCTGCGCGCCGCGGCCATCGCTGACCATGACCGTGCAGGCGCCGCAGTCGCCCTCGTTGCAGCCCTCCTTGGTGCCGGTCAGCCCGCGCGCCTCGCGCAGCCAGTCGAGCAGCGTGGTGGTGGGCGGCGCTTCCGCGGTGACGGGCGCGCCGTTGAGACTGAAGGAAACCTCCGTCATCGGGCCTGGCCTGCCGCTGTCTCACCGGATCGCCCGTGACGCGCTGCCCCCCGATGCGGCGGAAGGGGGCAACGCGGGCCTGTCTGTCAGCCACAGAAGAAGCCTGTGCGGGCCGCAGGGCAAGCCCCGATGCACATGCGGGCGGCCGCTGCCGCGGAATCGGGCAGCGCGGGCGGACCGCGCCTAGAGCGTCGCAGCAAGCGTGCCGAGCTGCTCGGCGACCGTGCCCCAGCCGGGCTCGAAGCCCATCTCGGCGTGCTTCCGGGCTGTCTCCGGGTCGGCATGGCGGGCGACGACGCGGTATTCGCAGCCGCCGTCGCGGGCGGTGAAGGTGATGTCGGCGGTGAAGAACGGCTTGCCCGTGGGACGGAAATGCTCGCTGAGCGCATCGGTGAACACCAGCCGCCGGCCAGGCTCGGCGACGAGGATGCAGCACTCGCTGCCGATGTCGCCGTGCTCCTCGAACCGCATCAGCGTGTAGAAGCGCCCCCCCGGCACCGGGTCGATCACCGCCTCGACGGTCTCGCCCGGCGCCGGGGCGAAGAAGCGTTTCAGGAGGTCCGCCTCGGTCCAGCAGCGCCAGACCTTCATCGGATCGGCGGGCAACTGCCGCACCAGGATCAGGTCGTGCTCCATGGCTCAGGCCGCCTGCCGGAGGCTGGCGTCCAGCGCCGAGAGCAGATGCGTCCAGCCCTTCCGTCGCCCGGCCACACCGTCGCTGCCGGGATGGTAGACCCCCTGCCCGGTATGTCGCAGCAGGGTCTCGCCGGCCTCGTCGAGGAACTCCACCGTCGCCAGCGAGGCCGAGTGGATCGCTCCGTCATGGGCCATGGTGTAGGCATCGACGATCCGCCGCGGCGCCGCGATGTCGAGATAGTGGGTGACGTTGGCGTGGGTGCCCCGCCCCGGCCGCTCGGCCAGCACGAAGCTGCCGGTCTCGCGCCCGCCGACGCGGAAGTCGAGCGCGTAGTCAGAGGTGGACCAGCCCGGCCCGTCGCTGTCGACGAACCGGCGCCGCTTCACCGCCGGGTCGGACGAGGCCGCGAACACCGTCGCGGGGCGCGCGGGCAGGCGGCGTTTCAGGGTGAAGCTGTCATGGATCGGGGTCATTCGTTTCGCCTTTCTCCAGTTCGGCGACCAGCGCCGCGAGCCGGTCGAGCCGGCCCTCCCACAGCCGGCGCTGCCGCGCCAGCCAGTCCTCGGCCGCCGCCAGCGGCGCGGCCTCGATGTACACGGTGCGCACCCGGCCCTTCTTTTCCGACCGCACTAGCCCGCTCGCCTCCAGCACCTTCAGGTGGCGCAGGAAGCTGGGCAGCGTCATGTCATGGGCGGCGTGCAGTTCGCCCACGGCAGCGGGGCCCTCGACCAGCCGCTCGATCACCGCGCGCCGGGTCGGGTCGGCCATGGCGGCGAAGAAGCTGTCGAGATGGTTAGTCATAGTACTAACTATCACGTCGCGCCTCTCCGGTCAAGAAACCTAGCGATCCTGCTAACTTTTTGCCGTTTCCGTTCCCGAAGCGGGCGGATATCGTCGGCCCATGGTTCGTCCGAAGTTCATCCATCTGCGCGTGCACACCGAATACTCGCTGCTGGAAGGCGCGGTGCCGGTGAAGAAGCTGCCGGCGATGGCGGCGAAGATGGGGATGCCCGCGGTCGCCGTGACCGACACCAACAATCTGTTCTGCGCGCTCGAGTTCTCGGTGGGCGCGATGGCCGCCGGGGTGCAGCCGATCCTCGGCTGTCAGATCGATCTCGCCTTCGAGGCCGCCGCGCCGGGCGAGAAGCCGCGCCCGCCCGCGCCGCTGGTGTTGCTGGCGCAGGACGAGACCGGCTGGCGCAACCTCCTGAAGCTCAACACCTGCCTCTATCTCGGGCGTGACGGCGGGCGGCCCGAGGTGACGCTGGAGGAACTGGCCGCTCACGGCGCCGGGCTGATCTGCCTGACCGGGGGGGCGGCAGGTCCGCTGGGCCGGCTGCTGCGGGCGGGGCAGCGGGCGCGGGCCGAGGCGATGCTTGCGCGGCTGTCCACGATCTATCCGGGCAGGCTCTATGTCGAGTTGCAGCGCCATCCCGGCGAGGGTGGGGACGTGCTGCAGGCAGAGCGCGCGACCGAGCGCGGCCTTGTCGAAATGGCCTATGCGTCGGAGCTTCCGCTGGTGGCAACGAACGACGTGCATTTCCCGGCGCCCGAGATGTTCGAGGCCCATGACGCGCTGCTCTGCATTGCGGAAGGCGCCTATGTCGACCAGTCGGCCCCGCGCCGCCAGCTGACCCCGCAGCATTACCTGAAGACACCCGAGGAGATGGCCGCGCTCTTCGCCGACCTGCCCGAGGCGCTGGAGAGCACCGTCGAGATCGCCCGGCGCTGTGCCTTCGTCGCCGAGAAGCGCGACCCGATCCTGCCGCGCTTTGCCGAGGACGAGGGCGAGGAGTTGCGCCGGCAGGCCCGCGAGGGACTCGCCGACCGGCTGGCCGTCACGCCGCCCTCGGCGCCCGAGGCCGTCTATGCCGAACGGCTCGAGTATGAACTGGGCGTGATCGAGCGCATGGGCTATCAGGGCTATTTCCTGATCGTCGCCGACTTCATCAAATGGGCCAAGTCGCAGGGCATCCCGGTGGGGCCGGGGCGCGGCTCGGGCGCGGGCAGCGTGGTGGCCTGGGCTCTGACCATCACCGATCTCGACCCGCTGCGCTATGGCCTGCTGTTCGAGCGCTTCCTGAACCCCGAGCGTGTGTCGATGCCCGATTTCGACATCGACTTCTGCATGGACCGTCGCGAGGAGGTCATCGGCTATGTGCAGGAGCGCTATGGCGCCGACCGGGTGGGGCAGATCATCACCTTCGGCGCGCTGCTGTCGAAGGCCGCGGTGCGCGACGTGGGCCGGGTGCTGCAGATGCCCTACGGACAGGTGGACCGGCTGTCGAAGATGATCCCCGTCGAGGGGGTGAAGCCCGTCTCCATCGAGAAGGCGCTGGCCGACGAGCCGCGCCTGCGAGACGCCGCCCGCGCCGAGGAGGTGGTGGACCGCTGCCTGACCTATGCCCGTCAGATCGAGGGGTTGCTCCGGAACGCCTCGACCCATGCCGCCGGCGTGGTGATCGGCGACAGGCCGCTCGACGAGCTGGTGCCGCTCTACAAGGATCCGCGGTCGGAGATGCCGGCGACCCAGTTCAACATGAAATGGGTCGAGGCGGCCGGGCTGGTGAAGTTCGATTTCCTTGGCCTGAAGACGCTGACCGTGGTGCAGCACGCGGTGCGCCTGCTCGCCAAGCGCGGCATCGAGATCGACCCCGGGCTGCTGCCGCTCGACGATCCCAAGACCTATGCGCTCTACGCTTCGGCGCAGACCGTGGCGGTGTTCCAGGTCGAAAGCTCGGGCATGATGGACGCGCTGCGGCGCATGAAGCCCACCTGCATCGAGGACATCGTGGCGCTGGTGGCGCTCTACCGCCCCGGTCCGATGGAGAACATCCCCAAGTATTGCGAGGTCAAGCACGGGCTGCGGCCGCGGGAATCGATCCATCCGCTGATCGACCACATCCTCGAGGAGACGCAGGGCATCATCGTCTACCAGGAACAGGTGATGCAGATCGCGCAGGAGATGGCGGGCTACACGCTCGCGGGCGCAGACCTGCTGCGCCGGGCGATGGGCAAGAAGATCCCCGAGGAAATGGCCAAGGAACGGCCGAAATTCATCGCCGGGGCAACCGAGAAGGGCGTGCCCGAGGCCAAGGCGGCCGAGGTCTTCGACCTGCTCGAGAAGTTTGCCAACTACGGCTTCAACAAGTCCCACGCCGCGGCCTATGCGGTGGTGAGCTACCAGACCGCCTGGCTGAAGGCGAACCATCCGGTCGAGTTCATGGCCGCGGTGATGACCTGCGACCTCCATCTCACCGACAAGCTGGCCGTCTACAAGCGCGAGCTCGACCGGATGGAGATCGAGGTGGTGCCCCCTTGCGTGAACCGCTCGCAGGCGGGCTTCGACGTGGCGGAGGGCCGGCTTCTCTATGCCCTGGGCGCGCTGAAGAACGTGGGCCTCTCGGCGATGGAGATGATCGTGGCAGGGCGCGCGGGCCGGCCCTTCGCCACGCTCTTCGATCTTGCCCGCCGGGTCGATCTGAAGCGCATCGGCAAGCGGCCGCTGGAGATGCTGGCCCGTGCGGGGGCCTTCGACGCGCTCGATGCGAACCGCCGGCGGGTGTTCGAGGGGCTCGACCCGCTGATCGCCTATTCGGCGGCCGTCCATGAGGCGCGGGCCTCCGATCAGGTCTCGCTCTTCGGCGAGGCGGGCGAGGATATCCCCGAGCCGCGCCTGGCCGTCGTGCCCGACTGGCTGCCCACCGAGCGGCTGGCGGGCGAGCATCTGGCGGTGGGCTTCTATCTTTCCGGCCACCCGCTGGACGATTACGTGCCGGCGCTGCGGCGCTGCAACGTGATGAGCCATGCCGATCTGGCCCGACGCGCCCAGGCTGCGCCGCTGGTGGCGCGGGTGGCCGGGGCCGTTGCGGCGCGGGAGGAGCGCAAGTCGGCGCGCGGCAACCGCGTCGCCTTCGTGCGCCTGTCCGATCCCACAGGGCTTTACGAGGTGACCGTCTTCTCAGAGACGCTGGAGGCGGCGCGCTCCCTGCTGGAGACGGGGGCCAACGTGGTGCTGACGGTCGAGGCGAGCGCGGAGGCGGAGACGGTGAAGCTGCTGGCCCGCGACGTGCAGCCGGTGGACAAGGTTGTGGCGCGGGCCGGCGCTGCGGGGCTCAAGGTGCATCTCGACACGCCCGAGGCGGTGACGGCGGTGGCGGGGCTGCTGCGACAGCTCGCGGGGCTGAAGGGCGCGGCCAAGGGGCCCGTGAGCCTCTGTGTGGCCGATCTGGAGGCGGCGCAGGAGTACGACGTGACGCTGGGCCGCGAGTTCCCGGTCAGCCCGCAGGTGCGCGGCGCGCTGAAGGCGCTGCCCGGCGTGCTGGCGGTGGAGGAGGTCTGAGCCCTACCAGTGCGGCGGGCGCTGGCTCGCCGGCGGCGCCTCTGCGCCGGCCTCCGCCTGCCGCTCGGCCTCCAGGGCGACCAGCGCCTCCACACGCCGCGCAAGCTGCGCGATCCCGCGCTCCTGCCGGTGGATCACGTCCGACAGCTCCTCGGCCATGCGTTCCAGATGGGCAATGCGTTCCTCGGCCCGGCGCAGACGGTCGTCCATGGTATGCTCCCTTGCCGACCGAGCATGACCCCTCGGCGCGGCTGCGGCAAGCCGGCCGGACCGTGCCGGGCGGCCTTTCCGTCAAGGTCCGGCAGCCTCGCCCGCCCGAAGCGGTCGCAGGCCGGGATGGGATCGGCGCGCCGTCAGCGATCGGACACGGCCGGCGCCGGCGTCGCCGGCTCGGGAGTGCCGGGCCAGAGAGCGAGCAGAAACAGTGCTGCCAGCCCGGCCAGCAGCGGGCGTTCCCAGCGGCTGCGGCGGGGCCGGTCGGCAGGGGTCTCGAGCATCGGCGCCATGATGACAGATTGCGCCCGAATCGCGGCGGAAACCGGGCAGATCACCGCAGGCTGCCGCAACACTGCGTTTCCCGGTCGGAAACCGGCACCTCGCCTTTCCTACGCCCCCGGCTTGCGCTAAGGACCGCGCGCATCCGCTGACAGGGGCCGCGCATGAAGTTCACCCTTTCCTGGCTGAAGGATCACCTCGAGACCGAGGCGCCGCTCGACGCGATCCTCGAGGCGCTGACCGATCTGGGCCTCGAGGTGGAAGAGGCGACCGATCCGGCGGCCGCGCTGGGCGCCTTCACCATCGCCCGGGTGATCGAGGCGGCGCCCCATCCCAACGCCGACCGGCTGCGGCTGTGCCGGGTCGAGACCTTTCCCGACGGCCCTGGCGGGCGGACGCAGGAGGTGCAGGTGGTCTGCGGCGCGCCCAATGCGCGCACCGGCATGGTTGGCGTCTTCGCGCCGGTGGGCACCCACATCCCCGGGACCGGGGTCGACCTGAAACCCGGGGTGATCCGCGGCGTGGAGTCGAACGGGATGCTCTGCTCGGAACGCGAGCTGATGATCTCGGACGACCATGACGGGATCATCGACCTGCCCGCCGACGCACCGCTCGGCACGCGCTTCATCGACTGGGCGGGGCTCGACGACCCGATGATCTACCTCAAGGTCACGCCGAACCGGCCCGACGCGCTCGGGGTGCGGGGGATCGCCCGCGACCTCGCCGCCCGGGGGGTGGGCCGTCTGAAGCCGCAGCAGGTGGCGCCGGTGCCGGGCGGTTTTCCCTGTCCGATTTCGGTCAGCATCGACCCCGCGCTGAAGGAGAAGGGCTGCCCGCTGTTCATGGGCCGGCTGATCCGCGGGGTGACGAACGGTCCCTCGCCCGACTGGCTGCAGCGCCGGCTGCGGGCGATCGGGTTGCGGCCGATCTCGGCGCTGGTGGACATCACCAATTTCTTCACCTTCGACCAGAACCGTCCCCTGCACGTGTTCGACGCGGGGCTGGTCAAGGGAGGGCTGCGCATTCATCCGGCCGCGGGCGGCGAGGAGATCGCGGCGCTGAACGACAAGAGCTACACGCTCGCGCCGGGGATGATGGTGATCTCCGACGAGCGCGGACCCGAGAGCATCGCGGGCATCGTCGGCGGCACCGCGACGGGTGTGACCGGGGCGACCACGGATGTGTTCCTGGAAAGCGCCTATTGGGATCCGATCACCATCGCCGGCACCGGGCGCGCGCTGAAGGCGAACTCCGACGCGCGCTATCGCTTCGAGCGCGGGGTCGATCCGGCCTTTACCGGGCCGGGGCTGGAGATGGCGACGCGGATGATCCTGGAGCTCTGCGGTGGCGCGGCCTCCGAGGTGGTGCAGGACGGCGCGGTGCCCGACACCGCGCGCAGCTATGTCTTCGATCCCGGGCGCGTCGTCTCGCTGGTGGGCATGGAGATCGCCGCGGACGAGCAGCGCCGGACCCTGGAGGCCCTGGGTTTCACGCTGGAGGATGACCGGGCCTCTCCGCCCAGCTGGCGCCCCGACATCCAGGGTGCGGCCGATCTGATCGAGGAGGTGGCGCGGGTCGCCTCGCTGACCAAGCTCCGCGGCAAGCCGATGCCGCGCGCCGAGGCCGGGGTGCCGAAGCCGGTGCTGACCCCGATGCAGCGGCGCGAGGCGGCGGCGCGGCGCACCTTGGCCGCGCTCGGCTTCAACGAATGCGTCAGCTACAGCTTCATCGACGAGGCCGCGGCCCGGCTCTTCGGCGGGGGCGGGGATGCGGTGCGGCTGGAGAACCCGATCTCGTCGGAGATGACGCATCTGCGCCCGGCGCTGCTGCCGGGGCTGCTGCGGGCGGCGGCGCGCAACCAGGCGCGCGGCTTCGCCGATCTGGCGCTGTTCGAGGTCGGCCCGGCCTTCAGCGGGGGCGAGCCGGGCGAGCAGGCTCTGCTGGCCAGCGGGCTGCGCGTGGGCCATGCCGCGCCGCGCGACCCGCATGGCAGCCGCCGGCCGGTGGACGTGTTCGACGCCCGCGCCGATGCCGAGGCGGTGCTGGCGGCGCTGGCCGCGCCGGAGCGGCTGCAGATCTGGCGCGAGACGGCCGCTGCCTGGCATCCCGGCCGCAGCGGTGCGATCCGCCTGGGTCCGAAGCTGACATTGGCCGAGTTCGGCGAGATCCACCCGAAGGTGCTGGCCGCGCTCGACGTCAAGGGGCCAGCGGTGGCCTTTGCCGTCTGGCTGGAGGCGGTGCCCTTCCCGCGCGCCCGAACCACCACGCGGCCGGCGCTGCAACTTTCCGACTTCCAGGCGGTGGAGCGTGACTTCGCCTTCGTGCTCGACACGCGGATCGAGGCGCAGACGGTCGTGGCCGCGGCGGCTGGGGCCGACAAGGCGCTGATCGCGCGGGTCAGCGTCTTCGACGAGTTCACCGGGCCGAAGGCCGAGGCGCAGATGGGGCCGGGCAAGAAGTCGCTCGCGATCACCGTGCGGCTGGAGCCAAGGGACCGTACGCTCACCGAGGGCGAGATCGAGGTCGTCGGCGCCCGGGTGGTGGAGAAGGTCGCCAAGGCCACGGGTGGCGTGCTTCGCGGCTGAGGCCACCCGGCGGCATCGGGCATCGCCTGAAGGGAGATCCGCGCCGAGGACGGCGCGGGACACTGCGCGCGCTTGCGGCGAGGTCCCGCGGGATGTGCCTCAGTAGGTGCCCAGAACGTCGCGGATGACCTGGTTGACGATGTCGCCGAGGCTGTCGCCGGTTGCGGTGGGCTGCTGCGGGGCGGGCTGCGGGGGCTGGGGCGCCGTCGGTTGCACGCGGCCGGCCTGGGGGGCGGGCACCCAGCGCTCGCCGTCCCAGATCTCGCCGTTCCACACCTCGCCCTGCCAGTCGTCGGAGCCGTAGGGTGCTTCTGGGGTGGCCTCGTCGAAGGCGGGTGGCAGTGTCAGCGGCGGGTCCATCGGCAGATCGTGCGCCGGCAGCCCGTCATGCACGCGCTCCATGACCTCGTGGAAGATCTCGGCCGGCAGCCCGCCGCCGGTGACGCCGGTCAGCCGGGTGTTGTCGTCATAGCCCATCCAGACGCCGGCGACGTAATCGGCGGTGAAGCCGATGAACCAGGCGTCGCGGGCGCCCTGGGTCGTGCCGGTCTTGCCGGCCACCTCTCGGCCCGGCAGCCGCGCCCGGGTGCCGGTGCCGCTCTGCACCGCCTCGTGCATCATCCAGATCAGCCGGCGCGCCGCGCGTTCGCTGACGACCTGCTCGCCGATGCCGCTTTCGATCTCCATCAGCGGCGCGGTCTCGCCCAGCAGCGTGAGTTCGGAAAAACCGTAGGGATGCACGGCCCGGCCGCCGTTCAGGATGCCGGCGTAGGCCGCCGTCATCTCCAGGAGCGTCGCCTCGGAGGCGCCGAGCGCCAGCGCCGGCCCCTCGGCCATCTGCGCGCGCAGGCCGAAGCCGTTGGCGGCGCGCCGCACCTTGTCGCGGCCCATCGCCTCCGAGACCCGCACCGCGGGGATGTTCAGCGACCGCGCAAAGGCCTCGTTCAGCGAGACCATGCCGAGGAACTCGTTGGTGTAGTTGCGCGGCGACCACGGCCCCGAGCCGGGGATGTGGAGCGTCAGTGGCGCGTCCTCGACGATGTCGGAGGGCTCGAATCCTTCCTCCATCGCCACCGCATAGACAAAGGGCTTGAAGGCCGAGCCGGTCTGGCGCAGCGCCTGGGTGGCGCGGTTGAAGGTGCCCGCGCTGCGGGTGTCGCGCCCGCCCACCATGGCCCGGACCGCGCCGTCGGGCGACATCACCACCACCGCGGCCTGCGCCTCCGAGCCCTCGCGCACCCGCGTCTCGAAGACATGGGTCAGCGCCTCCTCGGCGGCGCGCTGGATGCGCGCGTCGAGCGTGGTGCGCAGGATCACGTCCTCGGTGGTGTCGCGGGTCAGGAAGGCGGGGCCCGAATCCATCACCCAGTCGGCGAAATGCCCGCCCGAGCGGGCCTCGGCCGCCTCCGACAGCGTGGCCGGGTTGGCGCGCGCCTCGGCCAGTTCCTGCGGGGTGAGATAGCCCTCCTCCGCCATCAGCCCCAGCACCACGCTGGCCCGGTCCTGCGAGCGGCGCAGGTTCCGGGTGGGTGCGAAGGCCGAGGGCGCCTGCAGGAGACCGGCCAGCATCGCCGCCTGTTGCGGGTTCACCTGGTTCGCGGAGATACCGAAATACCGCTGCGCGGCGGCCTCGAAACCGCGGGCACCGGCGCCGAGGTAGGCGCGGTTGATGTAGATCGAGAGGATCTCGTCCTTGCTGTACTTCGCCTCCAGCGCGAAGGAGTAGGGCAGCTCCTGAAGCTTGCGCCAGATCGTGGTGCGCCGGCAGTCCGCCTCATAGGCGGCCTCGCTTTCCCACTCTTCGGCCTCGAAGGGCACGCCCAGACAGAGAAGCTTCGCCACCTGCTGGGTGATCGTCGAGCCGCCATGCCCCGAGAACGGACCCCGGCCGGCGGCCATGTTGATGCGGATCGCGCTGGCGATCCCGCGCGGGCTGATGCCGAGATGGCTGGCGAACCGACGGTCCTCGGTGGCGATGATGGCGTTGCGCAGATGGGGCGAGATGCTGTCGGCGGTGATCTGGCCGCCGAAGGTCTCGCCGCGCCAGGCGAACACCTCGCCGTTCTCGTCCAGCATGGTGACCGAGCCGCGGGCGCGACCGTCGAGCAACTCGGTGAAGGGCGGCAGGGTGGAGTAGAAGTAGAAGGTGGCCGCGGCGACGATCAGCGCGATCACCGCCGTCAGCCGCCACACGGACCCCCAGAGCACGCGCCAGATCAGGCCGACCGTGCCGACGACCAGCCGGGTCAGCAGATTGCCGCGCCGCGCCGGGCGGGCGCGCCGGGTTGGCGGCCGTCGCGTGACCGCGGCAGCCTTGCCGGCGGGCGCGCCGCCTCCGGCCGCGGTGCGCGACTTGCCGCCCGGCATGCCGGGTCGGCGGTCTGCCACCAGCGGCGGCCGCCTGCCTGAAGATCCTGCCATCGCCGGACTGCCTGCGCGTTCCTTGTCTGCCTGCGGCCACCATACGGCCTTGGGCCGCGGATGTGGAGCGTTGCCTTGCCGCCCGATTCGCTTTTGTGAACTGCCTAAATTTCACGCGAATTAAGGAATGTGTGCAAAATTTGTGCGTCTTCTCCCCGTTCCGCCCGGTGCCAGTCGCTGCCGGCGTTGAGTTTGCGCGGCACCGTCGTCTTGGGTGCGGCACGCCGTCCCGACGGGGCATCCAGCGGAAGGGGGAAGACGTGAAACTCATCATTGCAGCGATCAAGCCGTTCAAGCTGGAGGAGGTGCGCGAGGCGCTCACCGCCGTCGGCGTGCGCGGCATGATGGTGACCGAGATCAAGGGCTTCGGCACACAGTCCGGTCACACCGAGATCTACCGCGGCGCCGAATACGCGGTGAATTTCGTTCCGAAGGTGAAGCTCGAGATCGCCGTCAACGACGGGATGGCCGACCAGGTGGTCGAGACCATCTCCAAGGCGGCCCGCACCGACAAGATCGGCGACGGCAAGGTGTTCGTTCTCGACCTCGAGAGCGCGCTGCGCGTGCGCACCGGCGAAACCAACGAGGACGCGCTTTGAGCCGCGCGGCAATCCCAAGCGAAAGGGTCGAACGCATGAACCTGAAGAGACTGATCACCCTGACGGCGGCGACGGCGCTTCTGCCCGTGGTCGCCCTGGCCCAGGAGGCCGAGGTGGAGGAGATCGCGGAAGTCGCCGTGGCGGCGGCCGGCGTCTCGCCCGACGTCGCCTTCATCTTCAACACGCTGCTGTTCATCATCGGCGGCTTTCTGGTGTTCATCATGGCCGCGGGCTTCTGCATGCTCGAGGCCGGGCTGGTGCGCTCGAAGAACACCACCATGCAGCTGATGAAGAACATCTCGCTGTTCTCCTTCGCGGCCATCGCCTATTTCGTCGTCGGCTTCATGATCATGTATCCCGGCGACGGCTGGATCATCGAGGGCTGGCTGGGCATGCCGCTGATGACCTTCCTCGAGCCGGTCGGGGTGGAATTGGATGCCGTCGACGATCCCGAGTACGCGTCCGTCGCCTCGGACTTCTTCTTCCAGCTGATGTTCTGTGCCGCTACCGCCTCGATCGTCTCGGGCGCCGTGGCCGAACGGATCAAGCTGTGGCCGTTCCTGGTGTTCGTCATCGTCCTCACGGGCCTGATCTATCCGATCCAGGCGTCCTGGAGCTGGGGCGAGGGCTGGCTGGACGAGTTCGGCTTCCTCGACTTCGCGGGCTCGTCGATCGTCCACTCCGCCGGCGGCTGGGCGGCCCTGACGGGGATCATCATCCTGGGCGCACGGGCGGGCAAGTACGGCCCGGGCGGCAAGGTCAACCCGATCCCGGGCTCGAACCTCGCGCTGTCGACGCTGGGCGTGTTC
>PUNI01000221.1 GCA_003551745.1 Paracoccaceae bacterium
AGGTTTCTCCGTGTTGGCGAACTGGTCGTGCCCGGGCTTCAGCAGGCACAACTCCTGAGTTTGACCATTCTGGCAATTTTCCTGCCCTGGCTCATCATCAAGATGCGCAGGAAGCAGCCTTCATCTGAATATGCGGCTATGACGGAGAACAACTGAGATCATTGCCTACCCGTGCACAATCGCCCGATGCTGTTGTCTCGAGCAGCATCTAGACTGGCTCTCGACGTTACGTTGGGGAGACAACAGACAGAGATCCGCAGTGCAAGGACCATTTGCCAAGGGCACGAGAAGGCAGGTCCCAGCATATGATCATCCGAAACGAGGAGGCGGGCTAGTATTCCGGCCCAATGCACACGGGCTGTGGAGTTGCCTCGGCCCGACACCATCGCAGCCAGCTAATCGAACACAGAGCCCGGCTAATAGGCAGAGGGGGCCGCGGTTTAGACCGCAGCCCCCTCTGGAACCTGCATCCGATCAGTCCGACCGCAAGCGCTCGGAAATCACAGATCCTCTAGGAGGAACATCCATCTGTCTATCGGATCAGGGTGCTCCTCGAACCGCCTCAGCTCGATGAAGCCCTCTAGCGGCCGAACGGAGTACAGGTAGAACGGTGCGGAGGTAGTCCAGAAGTGCCCCACATCGCCATACCAGTCCTTAAGGTTGCTATAGCGCTCCGCTGCCTGGGCGCTTGTGATGTAGTCGCTCAGTGTAGGCTCGTACGGAATATAGCTATCGGCAATCGCTCTGTCCAAACGCTCGCGGAGGATAGGTAGACTCGGCCCCTTAGTATAGTCCATCCATTCCACCCACTGCTGCGCCGCCTTATCCGCGCTCCAGGCGAGTGCCAGATCTGCCTCAGCCATCTTGCCGATTGTTATTACATGCCAGGGAGCGAACTGCTGATATATACCGTAAGCGGGAAACCAGGGGCTGACATTCCGCTCGGCGTCCAGGAACCACTGCTTGGAGTAGTTCTCGATGATGAGGGGATCCTCGGAGACGATCCTGACACCTCTGAAGTTCGCCATAAAGGCCGATAGCCTTGCGACTTCGCCCTCGTCGTAGACGGCGCTCTCAGGCTTGGCACGGTCAAACCTTATGATCATGCCCATCACAATGTCCGCCAGCGAAAGCGTACTTCCATCGTGCATCGGGACATCGTAGAAGTCCGCCGGGTAGTAAACCACCGACCTGACGTTTGCGGACGGATCGAAGCCCTCATCGTAATACGGAGAGTTCGGATCCATCTTCTCTCCCACAGTTATGAACCTTTGGGCAACCCCGTCCCAGTCGACCCAGGCATCAGCCGGGGCCTCAATCCCGTCCGCGACATCCAGGGTCACCCAATCATAAGTCCTCTGCACCGGCAGTCCATCCCTGACAGTCACTGCGGCAGACTCGATACGCCACGGATGAAGTAGCCCGTCCCGACCGTCGGTCATCAATCCGCGTTCCTGCAGCATGTGCCGAAATGTGTTCAGGTCAGCGGCTAGACCTGAGCCGTCCACCGGATTCCAGGGGTCGGAGGTCAAAGGAGATTGGTCTGCCCTGACCGTCCCGCCAACCACGGGGTCCCCATCCTCATCCACAAAATGGATCGTCTGGGGCACGGCCCAGCCGAACCCGAAGGAGAGATCGGTACGGGCACGCAGGCTGCTGTGCCACGGATTCACTCCGGCGATATCTGCGATCAGGATCTGCGGTGAGAACTCCATGCGCATCCACAGGGCCTGTTCGAACAGGGCCTCCCGTTCGGCGAGGTCCGAATAGTCGCGGTCGTACAGTGTCTTGGCGACCTCCAGGTACTCCTCGGGGGGATCCAGAACCTGCCATCGAGGCCAGGGCCTGTGAAATTTGGTGTCGCTTTCGAGGAAGCGATGCCCTTCCTCCCTGGGAATCGCCGCCATACCCCATCCTAGGGTACAGAGACTGTAAGCGCCGGCAAACGGATCACCACGCATCCAGATGTCGACAGCGGCAGGACTGGATCGAAGCATCCTGTCCACCCGAAAACCCACGTCTTCCATCAGGTCGGCTATGTACTCCCCACCTGCAGGGTAAACCGGCGGATAAAGGTCGGTCCAGATGACAAATTTGATCTCAACCTCCTCGCCATTGTAGTGCCACGTATCGCCCACAAGCTCGGCGCCAAGCGCCACCATCCTGTCATGGATAATCCTTTCCGCCTTCTCAAAATCATGGGCGTAGTATTCCTCGATGGCGCCAAGAATCTCAGCATAGCGCTCGTACTCGGGGAATGCCTTACCGTGAAGGGCATAGATCGGCTCCCCCATGCCTCCCAAGAACTCCGCCACAAAGTAGCTCCGGTCGATCAGCCAGTTAAAAGCCTCGCGGATCTCCGCATCGTAGAATGGGTTAAGCATTCCATCGTCGAAATGGGGACCTGCAACGTTGAACATGAGGTCAGTAAAGCCGCCATAGCTCAGGTCATAGTCGATCTCGGGATCCTCGACGATTATCTCGAAGACGTCGGGAGCTGTAATGGGAGGCGTAAGCCACAAGTCGACTTCTCGCGCCTGAAGCCTAGCTATACCCATGGCCTCACTTGGCTCGTGGGTGATAACTATTCGGTCCACCCAGGGACCTGTCGTACGAACCTCGGGCTCCTCAGGAGGTACCTGGGTATCGTTACGCACCAATACTACCACAACCACGACAACGACTACCGCCACCAGGGCAAGTATGACCTTCTTCACCATGTTCTAGCCTCCTATGCTTGTTCGTACATCTTCAATGCAACAGCGGCCGTCCTCGGTGCGGCCGTCGAGCTGCCAAATCGATCCAGTTTACCGCAAAGAACCAGGACGCGGCAAACGACGTATCCGCCCGCTATCTTCTATAGCGCGCCAGACTCAACAGCCCCCGTCATTGACGACCGGCTGAAACAATTCCACATACCTGTACGGCTGGGAGCATCTACCGAACTGCGGTGACTACCCAACGCCGACAGCCCCGCATAGACTCGACCCTGTCGCTAGATCCATATTTTACCATAACAACTCGCCTGTCACCAGGTTGCACCCAAGACACCTGCCCAGCTAGATCCCTAGAACCGACATATTCCCGGGTCGACCACCCGGGATGCCCTGGCGAAGCGCCGTTTCACGTTGGTGTGTTCCCCGTGTTCGCTCTACACCATCTCTCCTCGATCAGTGCTCTCACTAACCCGCGCTAAGCACTGTCCGCTGCGGCACTAAGAACAGCTTCCTTCTCCCGTGTCACAAGGATGAAGCGGCTGCCCCAACCGGATTCCCAGACCCAGGAATTTTTGCGAGAGAAGCGAGCCGTCACAGGTGACAGATGACAGAGCACAGCCGATGTGCCCTCGCGCTGTCTCATCTCTCTGGAGTTAAGCTCTGAGTAGCTACGAACCGCTTCTCGGGTCTGGGACTAGTTCCCCGATAAAGCTAGCTGGGAGCAAGGTCCCGTAAGTTGAGCCGCAACACATCCTCCCCATTCCAGCGGCCTGTCTCCACGTTGTATACGATGTCTATGCGGGACGGCATCTGAGTGCCCCGCTTGGAAACGCGGAAATCCACCGCCTGCCAGATTGCAGAGTCCTGTCTTAGCTTCAAATTCAGCCACTCACTGCGGTTAGCGAAATTGCGGCACTCGATCACCTCCACCTGCCGCGTGAGAAAGGTCGGAGGC
>PUNI01000454.1 GCA_003551745.1 Paracoccaceae bacterium
GGAACAGATGAGCCCCCGCCAGGCCGCCGCCCTGGGGATCATGGTGATCTTCCAGGACTTCTCGCTGTTTCACAATCTCACCGTGGCCGAGAACATCGCCATGAGCGCCGAACTGGCCGGCGGCGCCCGCCTCTACAGCGCCGCCCGCGCCCGCGAGAAGGCGGTGCGCGCGCTGGAGCGCGTCGGTGCCGAGCTGGACCTCGATGCGCGGGTCGAGACGCTGCCGGTGGCGCACAAGCAGCTGGTCGCGATCTGCCGCGCGCTGGCCGCCGATGCGCGGCTGATCATTATGGACGAACCCACCACCGCGCTGACCGAGCGCGAGGTGCGCACGCTTCTGGGCATCATCCGGCGGCTCAAGGCCGACG
Source organism: Paracoccaceae bacterium (assembly GCA_003551745.1). Taxonomy (GTDB): domain Bacteria; phylum Pseudomonadota; class Alphaproteobacteria; order Rhodobacterales; family Rhodobacteraceae; genus Rhodobaculum. The sequence goes on from PUNI01000454.1 coordinate 369, forward strand.
GGGTCGCCGTGCTCTTCGTCAGCCACAAGCTGGCCGAGGTGCTGGAGGTCTGCGAGCATGTCGTCGTGCTGCGCAACGGCCGCAAGGTGGCCGAGGGCGCGGCGGGCGAGTTCGACGCCGCCTCGCTCAGCCGCCACATGACCGGCCGCGAGATCGGCGAAACGCCGCCGGCCCCGCTCGACCCCGAGGCGCCGGTGCTGTTCGAGGTGCGTGGCCTGAGCAAGCCCGGCGCCTTCGAGGACATCGGTTTCACCCTGCGCGCGGGCGAGGTGCTGGGCCTCGCTGGTCTGCTCGGCTCGGGGCGAACCTCGCTGGCCAAGGCGTTGTTCGGGCTGGTGCGCCCCGAGGCCGGCGAGATCCGGCTGGAGGGCGAGCTGATCCCACCCGGCGACCCGATCGCCGCGGCCGCCGCCGGCATCGGCTATGTCCCCGAAGACCGGCTGACCGAGGGGCTGTTCCTCACCCAGTCGATCCTGCGCAACGTCGCCATCGGGCGGACCGAGGCGCACACCCGCATGGGCGTGCTGGCGGGGCAGGCGGCCTGGGCCGAGGCGCTGGAATGGCTGCGCCGTCTTTCGGTCAAGACGCCCGACCCCGAGGCGCCGGTGCGCTCGCTGTCGGGGGGCAATCAGCAGCGGGTGGTGCTGTCGCGCTGGCTCGCGCGGGCGCCGCGCCTGCTGGTCCTCAACGGGCCCAGCGTCGGGGTCGATGTCGGTTCGAAATCCGAGATCCACGGCATCATCGGCGATCTCGCCGCCCGCGGTCTCGGGGTGATCGTGATCTCCGACGACCTGCCGGAGTTGCTGGCCACCTGCCACCGGATCCTCGTGATGGTCGACGGCAGGCTGGTGGACGACCTCGCCGGGCGCGAGACCAACGAGGCCGACCTCGCCCACAGGCTCGCTTCGTGAACCGTCTGAAGGGCATGCTGGTGCGCAACGAGACGCTTGTCGCCCTCGTCATCCTCGGCTTCGTGGTGGCCGCGGCGCTGTCCGATCCCACCTTCCTGTCGATCCCGACGATGATGGATCTGGCCCGCGCCAGCATCGTGCTGGGCATCTTCGCGGTGGGTGTGATGGTGGTGCTGGTCTCGGGCGGGATCGACGTGAGCTTCACCGCCATCGCCGCCTTCGCGATGTATTGCACCACGCTGATCCTCGTGACCTACATGCCGGACCTGCCGTGGTATATGGCCTTTGCCATCGCGATGGGCATCGGCGCCACGCTCGGGGCGATCAACGGCATCTTCATCGCCGGCTTCGGCCTTCCGACGCTGATCGTGACGCTGGGCACGCTCGCGGTCTTCCGGGGCTTCCTGCTGACCTTCGTGGGCAGCCGCCTGATCTCGAACCTGCCGGCGGAGATGCGGGACTTCTCGCGCATGATGATCGTGCGCGGCGTCAACGCCGACGGATCGTTCTACAGCCTGCCCTGGGCGTTTGCCTTTCTGGTGGGCGTGGTGGTGGTGACGTGGGTGATCCTCTACCGCACCATGCTGGGGCGGGCGATCTTTGCCGTCGGCGGCTCGGTCGAGAGCGCGCGCCGCGTCGGCATCGCGGTGCGCCGCACGCAGTTCTTCGTCTATGTCTATGTCGGCGCACTGGCCGGGCTGGCCGGGATCATCCATGCCTCGATGGCGCGGGTTGCAAACCCCTTCGACCTCGTCGGGCTGGAACTGTCGGTGATCGCCGCGGTGGTGCTGGGGGGCGCGCGACTGATCGGCGGTTACGGCACGCTGACCGGCACGCTGCTGGGCGTGGCGCTGATCGTGCTGGTCCGTAACAGCCTGGTAGTGCTGGGCATCCCGTCCACCTGGCAGGCGGTGGTGATCGGCGCGCTGATCCTGCTCGGCACTGGCCTGCCCGCCTGGCAGGCCAAGCGTGCTGCCAGCCGCGCCGCCTGAGGAGGACACATGTCATGAGCCTCGACAGCATCCGCCGCCTGCTCAAGCAGCCCGAAGGCCGGCTAGCACTGATCACCGTCCTGGTGTTCCTGCTGATGGCCTGGATGACGCCGGACCGGTTCCTGTCGGTGAACAACCTGACCTCCATGGCCTTCCAGTTTCCGGAGTTCGCCATCCTGGCGCTGGCAATGACGATCGTGATGCTGACCGGGGGGATCGATCTGTCGATCATCGGGGTCGCGAATTTCTCGGCCATCGTCGCGGCGCTCTTGCTGACGCAGGTGCTGGGCCCGGACGCGCTGGAAAACGGCGCCTTCTGGGTGGGCGTGGCGATGGTGGCTGCGGTGGCAGTGGGCGCGCTGTGCGGGCTCGCAAACGGCATCCTCGTGGCCTATTTCGGCCTGCCGCCGATCCTTGCGACGCTGGGCACGGGGCTCGTCTTCACCGGCTTCGGCGTGGCGATGACGGGTGGCTCGTCGGTGATGGGTCTGCCGGCCGAGATGGCCTGGATCGGCAATGGCCGGCTCTTCGGAATCCCGGTGCCGCTGGTGCTGTTCCTGGGGCTCTCGGCGCTTCTGTGGTTCGTGCTGTCGCGCACGGCCTTCGGGCTGAAGGTTCAGATGTTCGGCGCGAACCCGGTGGCCGCACGCTTCGCCGCCATCGACATCAACGGCATGCTGCTGCGGGTCTATGTCAGCGCTGGCATGCTGTCGGCGATCTCGGGGCTCCTGATCATGAGCCGGGCCAACTCGGCGAAATACGACTACGGCTCCAGCTATCTGCTGCTGGCCATCCTGATCGCGGTGTTGGGGGGCGTGAACCCCTATGGCGGCTATGGCCGGATCATCGGCGTGGTGCTGGCAGTATTGTCGATGCAGTTCCTGTCATCGGGGCTGAACATGATGGGCGTGTCGAACTTCGCCCGCGAGCTGATCTGGGGCACGCTGCTGATCCTGGTGATGGTCATCAACGCAAGCCCGTCGCTGAACATGCTGTCACGGGCGCGCATCTCAAAGCGGCGCATCCCGGCCGGGGCAAGCCAACGGCCGCCGGCCTGACCGGACCGCGCAACGCAGACGAATGGGAGGCAAGAATTTGAGATCAACCCGATGTCACGCAGAGGCGGCACTGGATGGTGAGGCGCAGGCCTCGCGCCGTCCTGCGCGAAGGGAGGACACGCATCGCTTGGCAAGGCGCGGCACCGGACGCACGCGCGTCTGGATGGGCTGTGCAGGCTACAGTTGCGACAGGCCGCAGCAAGGGGAGGCAGCAGCATGAGTCAGGATCGCACGCCCGTTCTGGAGATGCGGGGGATGAACAAGGCCTATGGCGGGCTGCGCGCCGTCATCAACGCCGATCTGGAGCTTTACCCGGGCGAGGTTCTGGCC
>PUNI01000583.1 GCA_003551745.1 Paracoccaceae bacterium
CACCTGCCGGTGCAGAGCGGCTCAGACCTCATCCTCAAGCTCATGAAGCGCGGCCACGATGCTGCCGCCTACGAGGCACTGATCGAGGAGATCCGCGCCGTCCGTCCCGGGCTGGTGCTCGCCACCGACCTGATTGTCGGCTTCCCCGGTGAGACCGAGGCCGAGTTCGAAGAGACCCTGGCCCTGGTCGATCGCGTCGGTTTCGACGGCGGCGCTTTTAGCTTTGTCTACAGCCCGCGGCCGGGGACGCCGGCTGCGGAGCTCCACGACGGGGTCCCCGAGGCCGACAAGCGCGCCTGGCTGCAGCGCCTGCAGGCTCGCCTGCACGACCAGCAGAGTGCCGCCGCCCGTGCACTGCTCGGCACCAAGCAGTCGGTGCTGATCGACGGTCCGTCCCGGCGTGACCCGAGCGAGCTCTGTGGCCGCACCTCGGGCAACCGGGTGGTGAACTTCCCGGGTGATCCGTCGTGGATCGGCCGCTTTGCCGAAGTTGAGATCACCGACGCGCGCACCCACTCACTGCGGGGGCGCGTCGTCTCTGTGGAGGAACAAGCCATGCACGCAGCAGTCGGCGCAGGCGGGTGACGGCGTGAGCGACCGGCCGCAAGCTATCGACCTCGAGCTGACCCCGGCCGACAACGAACGACTGGCACGGCTGTGCGGGCAGTTCGACGAGAACCTCCGCCAGCTCGAACGGCGCCTGGCGGTCGAGATCCAGAACCAGGGGCATCGCTTCCGTGTCATCGGCGAGGACACGGCGGTGCGCGTCACCCGGCAGGTGCTTGAGGAACTCTACGAGGCCGCTGCCGCGCAGCACCTCGAGCCGGAGGACTTGCACCTCTATCTGCAGCAGGCGCGGCTGCAGGAGCTCCACGAAGAGGCCGGGCAGCCGGACGAGGAGGCCGATGGGGAGGCCAATAGCGAAGCCAGCGCGCCGGCGCAGCGGCGGCGCGACGAGCGCGACGAAGAGGCGGCGGCGATCCGCACCCGCAAGACCGTCGTGCGCGGTCGCGGCCCCGGGCAGCGGGCCTACGTGCAGCGCATCCGCGACAACGACCTGAGCTTCGGCATCGGTCCCGCCGGCACCGGCAAGACCTTCCTCGCGGTGGCGTGCGCCGTCGAGGCCCTGGAGGCCGAGGAAGTGCGCCGGGTGGTCCTGGTGCGCCCGGCGGTGGAGGCCGGTGAGCGCCTCGGCTTCCTGCCCGGTGACATGGCGCAGAAGGTCGATCCGTACCTGCGGCCGCTTTACGACGCCCTGTTCGAGATGCTCGGCTTCGAACGGGTCAGCCGGCTGATCGAGCGCAACGTCATCGAGGTCGCGCCCCTGGCGTTCATGCGCGGGCGCACCCTGAATCACGCCTTCGTGATCCTCGACGAGGCGCAGAATGCCACCGTCGAGCAGATGAAGATGTTCCTCACGCGCATCGGCTTCGGCTCCACAGCCGTGGTCACCGGCGATGTCACCCAGATTGACCTGCCGCCGGATAAGCCCTCCGGGCTGCGCGATGCGGTCGAGGTGCTCCACGAGGTGGATGGCGTCAGCTTCACCTTCTTCGCCGCCTCGGATGTCGTCCGCCACCCGCTGGTGCAGCGCATCGTCGAGGCGTACGATTCGCGGAGTCGCCAGATCGGCGGTCAGGGTACGGGCAAGGGACGCAAGTGAGCGAGTTCGAGCTGGCCTTCCAGCACGTCGCCGGGACGCCGGCGCCGGACACCGCGCAGGTGCAGCGCTGGCTTGCGCCGGTGCTCGATGCGCATGGTCGCGGCGGCGAACTCACCGTGCGCATCGTCGACGAGGACGAGTCCCGGGCGCTCAACCACGCCTATCGCGGGCGCGACAAGCCCACCAACGTGCTTTCCTTCCCCTGCGAGCTACCGCCGGGCCTGCCTCCCGAAGCGGCAGAGATCCTCGGCGATCTGGTCCTCTGCGCCCCGGTGGTGGCCCAAGAGGCCCGCGAACAGGGCAAACCGGAGGCGGACCACTGGGCGCACATGGTGGTCCACGGGGCCCTGCATCTGCTGGGCTACGATCACGAGGAGCCGGCGCAGGCCGAGCGGATGGAGGCCGAGGAGCGGCGCCTCCTCGCCGCGCTTGGGGTGCCGGACCCCTATCTAGAGCGTTGAAAGAGGTCATGCCCGACGGAGAAGCGAACAGTAGCAGCGGCGCTGGCGAGAGCGTCTCGTGGCGCGATCGCCTGCGCCGGCTGGTGACCCAGCCCGAACCTCGCTCGCGGGACGAGCTGGTCGAGCACCTGCGCCGCAGCCAGTCGCTCGGTCTGCTCGACGCCGACGCCCTGTCCATGATCGAGGGCGTGCTCCATGTTTCCGAGCTCCAGGCCCGCGATATCATGATCCCCCGCTCCCAGGTCACCACTGTGGCCCGGGATACCGAGCCGCGCGACCTGCTGCCGACCATCGTGCGCACCGGCTACTCCCGTTTCCCGGTCACCGGCGAGAGCAAGGACGACGTCATCGGGATCCTCCTGGCCAAGGACCTGCTGCGCCTCTTCCACGAGGAGGGGCACAACGGCTTCCGGCTGCGCGAGGTCCTGCGCCCGGTGCTGTTCATCCCCGAGAGCAAGCGGCTCGATGCGCTGCTCAAGCAGTTCCGCGAAAGCCGCAACCACATGTCCGTGGTGGTCGACGAGTATGGCGGTCTGGCCGGGATCGTCACCATCGAGGACGTGATCGAGCAGATTGTCGGCGAGATCGACGACGAGCACGACTTCGACGAGGATGCCCCCATCCTGGCCCGTGACGACGGCAGCTGGATCGTCAAGGCGGTCACGCCCATCGAGGCGTTTAACGAGGCCCTCTCCGCCGGACTCAAGGAGGACGACCTCGACACCGTCGGCGGCCTGGTGGCGCAGCGCTTTGGACACGTGCCGTGCCGCGGCGAGCGCATCGTCTTCGCCGGTTTCGAGTTCCGCGTCCTGCGCGCCGATCAGCGCCGCATCCACCTGCTGCGGGTCATGCCCGTGGGGAGCGAGGGCGATGACGACGGCTGAGCGTCTCGCTGCCGGGCGCGCCGGGGTGTTGGCCGCTGGCCTGGCCGGAGCCGGGTTGCCGCTGGCCTTCGCGCCGCTGGACTGGGCGCTGCTGGCGGTGCTCGCCCCGGCGGTGCTCTTTGCCGTGGCCGCGCTGGCACCGCGTCGGCGCGCCCTGCAGGCCGGCTACGCCTTCGGTCTGGGGCAGTTCGGCGTCGGTGTCTCCTGGGTGTTCGTCAGCATCAATGACTACGGCGGTGCCGGTCCGGCGCTCTCGGGGCTGGTCACCGTGGTGTTCGTCGCCTTTATGGCGCTGTTCCCCATGCTGGCGGTGGCCCTCGGGCGCGGTTTAGGGCGCGGCCCCGGGCTGCGCCTGCTGGTCACCCTGCCGGCGGCGTGGGTGGCGGTGGAGTGGCTGCGGACCTGGCTGTTCACCGGGTTCCCGTGGCTGTTCGTCGGCTACGCCGCCCTGGACACGCCGCTGGCCGGGCTGGCGCCGGTGATCGGTGTGCTCGGGCTGAGCGCCCTGCTGGTGTTGCTCGCCGGCGCCGCGGCGTGGCTGGTGACGGCCCCCGGGTGGCGGCGCGGGGCGAGCATGGCGGCGCTGGCTGTGGCGGCGGTCGCCGCCGGGTTGGCAGCGGACCGGCCGTGGACCGAGGCCCAAGGCGAGCC
>PUNI01000150.1 GCA_003551745.1 Paracoccaceae bacterium
CCAGCCGCATCCGGCCACGCGGCGCCAGCAGCAGCCACAGCACGAACAGCGTGATGAGAAACGCGACGATCATGATCAGGACCCCCTTTCAAACGCACCGGCCCGCCCGGTCGCCGCCGGGAGTGAGGCACGCCCTGGAGATAGGGCGCTACAGGCGGCTGTCCGTGCCGGTGATGGCCCGGCCGCGACAGGATACCCGCAGCGCCGCCCGTCGCCTTCGGGGTGCGCCCTGTCGTGGGCCCGTGGTGCGGGATGGCAGCGGCCGTCACATCCGGAACACGCCGAAGCGTGTCTCGCCGATGGGGGCGTTGAGGGCCGCGCGCAGGGAGAGGGCCAGCACCTCCCGCGTCTTGCGCGGGTCGACGATGCCGTCGTCCCAGAGCCTCGCCGCGGCATAGAGCGGGTGCGACTGGCGTTCGAACACCTCGATGGTGGGGCGCTTGAAGGCCGCCTCCTCCTCGGCGCTCCAACTCTTGCCCTGTCGCTCCAGCGCCTCGCGCCGCACCGTGGCGAGCACGCCCGCGGCCTGCGCGCCGCCCATGACGCTGATCCGGCTGTTGGGCCATGTCCAGAGGAAGCGCGGGGAATAGGCCCGCCCCGCCATTCCGTAGTTCCCCGCGCCGAAGGAGCCGCCCACCAGCACGGTGATCTTCGGCACCGCGGTGGTGGCGACGGCGGTGACCATCTTCGCCCCGTGGCGCGCGATGCCTTCGTTCTCATACCGCCGCCCGACCATGAATCCGGTGATGTTCTGCAGGAAGATCAGCGGGATGCGTCTCTGGCTGCAAAGCTCCACGAAATGCGCCCCCTTCACCGCGCTTTCCGAGAACAGCACGCCGTTGTTGGCAACGAGCCCAACCGGGACACCCTCGATATGGGCAAAGCCGGTCACCAGTGTCTCGCCGAAGCGCGGCTTGAACTCGTCGAGGCGCGAGCCGTCCACCACCCGGGCGATCACCTCGCGGATGTCGTAGGGCGTGCGCAGATCGGCCGGCACCACGCCGAGGATCTCCTCGGGGTCGTAGGCCGGCGGCTCGGGCGCCTGCCGCGCAGGGCCGGTCGGGGCCGTGCGGTTGAGGCTGCCGAGCGCGGCGCGCGCGAGCGCCAGCGCCTGGGCGTCGTCCTCGGCGAGCTGGTCGGCCACGCCGGAGAGGCGGGTGTGCACGTCGCCGCCGCCCAGATCCTCGGCGCTGACCACCTCGCCGGTCGCGGCCTTCACCAGCGGTGGGCCGGCGAGGAAGATCGTGCCCTGGTCACGTACGATGATGGTGACGTCCGACATCGCCGGCACATAGGCACCGCCGGCCGTGCAGGAGCCCATGACCACCGCGATCTGGGCGATGCCCTGCGCGCTCATCTGAGCCTGGTTGTAGAAGATGCGGCCGAAATGGTCGCGGTCGGGGAACACCTCGTCCTGGTTGGGAAGGTTCGCCCCGCCGGAGTCCACCAGATAGACGCAGGGCAGCCTGTTCTCGGCGGCGATTTCCTGCGCGCGCAGGTGCTTCTTCACGGTCATGGGGTAGTAGGTGCCGCCCTTCACGGTGGCATCATTGGCCAGCACCATAACGTCCTGACCATGCACGCGCCCGATCCCGGCGATGACGCCCGCGCAGGGAGCCGCGCCCTCGTACATCCTATGCGCGGCGGTCGCGCCAACCTCGAGAAACGGCGAGCCGGGATCGAGAAGCCCGGCCACCCGCTCCCGCGGCGGCATCTTGCCCCGCGCCACATGCCGGGCGCGCGCCGCCTCGCCGCCGCCCTCCGCGGCCGCCCGCGCGGCCTCGGGCACCTCCGCGAGCGCGGCAAGATGGGCCGCACGGTTGGCGCGGAACTCTTCGGAGCCGGGCAGGATTTGGGAGGCGAGGCGCATCTCAGGGCTCCAGCAGGCCGCGCAGCTGAATCGTGCGCTCGGCCGTCATCGACAACAGGCAGTTGGCCGCCGAGACCTGGCCAAGGCTGCCCAGACCCCAGCGGGCCGCCTGGGCCAGACAGTCCGCATCGCGGAATGCGATCCAGGCCCTCTGGGCATCGCGCAGCGTGGCGACGCGCGTGTGCTCCTCCGAGAGCACGTCGCCGGTCGCATCGGCGTCGCGGGCACTCTCCACCACCGCGCGGTAGGAGGCGTTGAGCAGCCCGTCCCAGGCGGCCGTCTCGACGCCGATGCACTCCACCATGCCCAGCGTGGACTCCCCGTCGGGCCGCGCCGCCATGCAGGATCCGGCCAGCGAGCCGATGCAATCGGCCGGCCGGTCCGTGTCGGCGAGGCAGGCCTCGAGCCCGACCTCCCCGGCCCCCACCGGCGCGGCGAGGCCGGCCAAAACGGCAGCGACAGCCGGCCTCACGCGGGCTGCTCCGCGGCTGCGACCAGCTCGGCCTTCAGGCTGCGCCGCATGATCTTGCCGGTGACGGTCATGGGCAGCGCGTCGCGGAAGCGGACCTCGCGCGGCACGAGGTGACGGGAGAGCCGCGCGCCCACATGCGCCGTCAGCGCCGCAGCGAGCTCGGGGTCGGGCGCCGCGCCGGGCGCCGGCACGATGCAGGCCACCACGCGCTCGGTCCGCTCGGGGTCCGGCAGGCCGATCACTGCCGCCAGGGCGACAGCGGGATGGCGCAGCAGGCAGTCCTCGATCTCGGCCGGGCCGATGCGATAGCCGGCCGAGGTGATCACGTCGTCGCCGCGGCCGATGAAGCGCAGGAACCCGTCCTCCCAGCAGCCTTCGTCACCGGTCAGCATCCAGTCGCCGCGGAGCTTCCCGGCCGTCGCGTCTGGCCGGTTCCAGTAGCCGAGCATCATCGAGGCGGCGCCGCGGCGCACCGCGATCTCGCCGGGCCCGTCGCAGGACACCCCCTTCGCGTCGAGCACCGCAAGCTCGAAGCCCGGCACCGGGCGGCCCAGGCAGCCCGGCCGCGGCGGGAACAGCGCGGCGCAGCTGGAGGCGACCATGTTGCACTCGGTCTGGCCGTAGAACTCGTTGATGGTCAGCCCGAAGGCGTCGCGCCCCCAGGCCAGCATCTCCGCCCCCAGCGGCTCTCCCCCCGAGGCGACGGAGCGGAGCCCGGAGATCCGCCGCCCCGCGGCGCGCAGCCGCTTCAGCGCAGTGGGCGGGAAGAAGACGTTGCGCACGCCGCCGACGCCGATGACGTCGGCGCAGGCCGCGCCGGTGAATTTCGGCAGGCGGGCGGCGACGACCGGCACGCCGATGGCCAGCCCCGGCATCAGCACGTCGAAGAGCCCGCCGATCCACGCCCAGTCGGCGGGCGTCCACAGCACGTCGCCGGGCTGACCCAGCAGGTCGTGGCTGATCTCCACCCCCGGCAGGTGGCCGGTCAGCACCCGATGGCCATGCAGCGCCCCCTTCGGCGCACCCGTGGTGCCCGAGGTGTAGATCAGCACCGCCGGATCCTCCGGCCCGGTGTCGGCCACCGGTTGCGGCCCACCCTGCGCAAGGCCGAGCGTCTCGGGCACGTGGGCGGTCACACCCAGCCCGTCGAGCACCGCCAGCGCCCCCGGCTCGGCCACAACATGCTCCGCGCCGCTGTCTGAAAGCCGCACCGAGAGCGCGTCAGGGCCGAAGAGCGTGAAGAGCGGCAGCGAGATCGCGCCAAGCTGCCAGATCGCGATGTGGGCCGCGGCTGTCCACGCCGACTGGCTGCGCAG
>PUNI01000044.1 GCA_003551745.1 Paracoccaceae bacterium
CCGAATGCGCCCGCTACGAGCGCGAGAACTCCATCGGCGCGCCCGCGGCCGGCATGGGCAGCGCCTGGCACCAGCACGAGATCCGCGCCTTCCGCATCCCGGCCGGCTGCCGCGTCGCCGGGCTGACCGTCGCCGCCGCAGAGGCCGCGGCCGACGGCGAGCGGCTCTTCATCGAAGGGCTGCGCCGGGGCGACGAACTGATCGACCCGACCCCCGACACGGTGCTGGAGCCCGGCGACGTGGCCGCCGTCTCCGGCCGGCGCGAGGCGCTGGTCACGCTGTCGAACATGACCGAGGAGGTCGAGGACCGCGCGCTGATCGACATCCCCGTGGAGGCGGTGGACGTGCTGATCACCTCCAAGGACGCCGACGGCCGGAAGCTGATCGACCTCTCCCGGGAGCCCTTCGCGCGCGGTGTCTACCTCAACTCGATCCGCCGCGGCGCCACCGGGCTCGAACTGCCGATCCTGGCGCAGACCGAACTTCACCGCGGCGACATCGTGCGCATCACCGGCACCAAGACCCATACCGACCGGGTGGTGGCGGCGCTCGGCTATGCCGACCGCCCGACCAGCGTCGCCAACATGGTTCTGGTGGGGCTGGGCATCTGCATCGGCGGGCTTCTGGGCTCGCTGGTCCTGCCCGTGCACGGCATCCCGATCACGCTGGGTACGGCCGGGGGTGCGCTGGTGGCCGGGCTTCTGCTCGGCTGGTACCGCACCGTCGATCCGCGGCTCGGCAACGTGCCCGAATCGACGCTGTGGTTCATGAACTCCGTGGGCCTCAACGTCTTCATCGCCGTGGTCGGAATCAGCGCCGGGCCCACCTTCATCGCCGGGCTGCAGCAGGCGGGCTTCGGGGTCTTCTTCGCGGGGCTCTTCGCCACCACCGTGCCGATGCTCCTAGCCCCGCTGATCGGCAAATACGTGTTCCGCTTCGATCCGGCGATCAACCTCGGCTGCTGCGGGGGCGCGCGCACCTCCACCGCCTCGGTGGCAATGGTGGGCGACGCCGCCCAGAGCAACGTGCCGATGCTGGGCTACACCGTGCCCTATGCTGTCTCCAACACTCTGCTGACGCTGTGGGGACTGGCGGTGGTGCTGCTGATCCAGGCCGGCCCCACCGGCGTCACGCCGGCCGATCCCGCGGCGGACGCACCCGCCGCCCTCACCGCCCCCGCCGAGCCCGGAAACGGACCGGGCGAATGACCGGGACGCGGGCTTGTGCCCACCGGACGTGTGGTGCACGATGCGCGCGGGCGGCCGGTGCCGGTCGCGGCAACCCGTTCCCGGTCCGGGGGAGAGGGCGGCGACATGCTCCAGCATGACCTGGCGACAGCGCAGCCAGCGGCGTTTCGCGCGTGGCTCCGGGGGAGCGCAGATGCGCCGCGCCTGGCCGCCAGGGCCGGCGCTGCAACGCCATGTCCCCGGGCAGCGCGCCAGGGTCCGATGAGCGCGCGGCGGCCGACGCTGCGGGCCGGGCTGGCGCTGGCCGGCCTGGCGGCGCTCTCGGGCTGCGACATGGCGGTGCACTCGCCCACCGTGCCGATCTTCGGCTCGTTCTTCCCTATCTGGCTGATCGCGGCTTTGCTGGGCATCGTGACCACGGTGGTGCTGCGGCTGGTGTTCATCCGCACCGGTATCGACGAGCGGATGCCGCTGCCGGTGCTCGTCTATCTCTTCGCGGCGATCGGTTTCTCGATCCTGTTCTGGGCCCTGTGGTCCGGCGAGGTGCTCGTTGTCCGCTGAAGCTGCCCCCCCGCGGCGCAAGGCGCCGAAGGTCGATCCGCGCCTCTGGGTCGCCCGCATCATTGCCGTGGCCATCATCGCCGGCGGGATCTTCGCCATCAGCTATGTGGTGACCGAGCGCGACATCGTGCTGCGCACCGATGCGGGCGAGATCGGCGCAACCGTCATCCCCGTCTCGGCGATCATGCCCGGCCGCGTGGTCGAGGTGGGCGTGGCCAACAACACGCCGGTGCAGGCAGGCCAGGTGCTCTTCCGCGTCGACCCCGAGCCCTACCGGCTGCGCGTCGAACAGGCCCGCGCCGCGCTGCGCACCGCCGAGGCCGCGGTGATCGACCGCGAGCGGATGATCGCCAACGAGCTCATGGCGCAGGAGATCGCGGACGCCCAGGTGGTGCGCGCCGAGAACAACCTGCGGCTGGCCACGGAGAGCCTGCAGCGGCTGGAAAACCTGCTGCCGCAGGGCTTCGTGACCGCGCAGGAGGTCGACACCGCCCGCACGCTCTTCCAGGACGCGCAGGTCACCCTGCTGGAGGCGACGACGGCCGCGCGCATGGCCGAGGTCACCGTCGGCACCCTGGACGCGGCCGAGGCGCAGGTGGAACTGGCCATGGCCACGCTGGCGCTGGCCGAGCGCGAACTTGCCAACACCGAGGTGAAGGCGGATGTCGACGGCATCGTCACCGGCCTCAACCTCGGGGTCGGGGCCAATGTCGCGCCAGGTGTGCCGCTCTTCACGCTGATCGACACAGGCCAGTGGCGGGTCACCGCCTATTTCCGCGAGACCGAACTGCGGCGCATCCGCATCGGCGCGCCGGTGGACGTCTTCCTGATGCAGGATTTCAGCCAGCGCCTGACCGGCCATGTCGAAAGCATCGGCGCCGGCATCCGCTCGCAGGACGAGTTCAACATCCTCGGCCTGCCGGTGGTGCCGAGCGCGCTCGACTGGGTGCAGGTCGCCAGCCGCTTTCCGGTCGAGATCGTGCTCGAGGATCCGCCCGAGGCGCTGATGCGGGTCGGCGCCTCGGCCGCTGTCGTCGTGCACTCGGGCCGTGACTGACGCGGCGCAGGCAGGGCCCGCCGCCGTCTGGGGCGACGGGCGCGGAGCGGGCCTGAGCCCGCACCGGCCTGGCGGGTTGCTGGCCCTCTTCGACCGCGAGATGCGGCCCTATGACGGCCGGCTCTACATGTCGGTGCACATCGCCTGCCTCTGCGCGCTTACGGCGGTGGTGGCGATGACGCTCCGCGTCCCCGAGGCGCTGCTGGCCTGCTATCTGATCTTCTTCGCCTACAAGGACAATGCCGGCGAGGCGATCTCGCTGGGGCTGCAGCTGCTGGGGGCGGCCACGGTGGGGATCTTCCTCGGGATCATCCTGCTGATGGCGGTGGCCGATGCGCCGATGCTGCGCCTGGCGCTGATCCTGCTGATCACCTTCGGCGGCATGTTCATGTGGCGCGCCAGCAACCTCGGCCCCGGAACCTATGCACTGGCCTGCGTCTTCGCCTTCATCCTGATGCTCGGCGACAACGTGCCGGTGCAGGAGTTCCTCGTGCGCGGCATCATGTGGCTGTGGGTGGTGGTGGCGATCCCCATGCTGCTGCTGGTCTTCAGCAACATCCTCTTCGGCCGCAGCCCGCGCGCGCTGGCGCAGCGGCGCGTGTCAGATCGGCTTGAGGCCGCAGCCGACCTGCTCGAGGGCAGGGGCGAGGATCCCGCCGAACTGCTGGAGGCGGGCAACAATGCGGCGCTCGGCTACGTCAGGATGGCGCAGCTCATGGGTGAACTGCGCGGCACCGAGCCCACCGATCGGCTGACGGCCGAGATCGTCGCCAGTTCGCGCATCCTCATCGCCGCCGCCGCGCTGGCAGAGGCGGGCGCGCTGTCGGGGGCGGACGGCGCAGACGAGGC